>NZ_CP035544.1:2897500-3067493 GCF_004139715.1 Muriicola soli
CTGTGGTGAATTCGCTATATGCCAAAAAAGCGTTATCAAAAGAGTTCCCCGGCGAAGGGAAACTTGAAATGTTTCAGCAACTCAGTTTGGAGAAAAACTCTGCCTTGAGGGAGAAAGTTCTTACAGCAGCACGAAAGAACGGGATGATAGAGATCGATGACAAATCGGGCACCAATATAGATGTTCAGATCTTTGATATGGCCCGATTAGGAACAGATGCCTGTTGTTATGAACTGGACCAAAGCATACCTGAAGCAGAAAAACCTGTTATCTTCGTAATGGACTATGCATTCGGAGAGCAGGCATACGAGTCTATTGATGAACTGTTAAAGCCTTATAAGCGCAAGAAGCAGAAGCCGGTTTTTTTAGATGTTGCTTCAATATCAATCATGGGCAAGGCTGGAATTCTTGAAGGCGGAAAAGGAGATTTAATGATCCCTACGGCACATATCTTTGAAGGAACGGCAGATAACTACCCATTTCACAATGAACTTGGGACTGCGGATTTTCAAGGAAACGGATTAAAAGTTATGGAAGGCACCATGGTAACTGTTTTGGGGACCTCACTTCAGAACAAGGATATTCTCAAGTTCTTTCACGAATCAACCTGGGGTGTCATCGGGCTGGAAATGGAAGGGGTACACTATCAGAAGGCTATACAGTCGGCCTCAAAGATCAGAAAAAGCATTCGGGATGATGTTAAGGTGAGATATGCTTATTATGCTTCAGACAACCCTCTTGAAACTGGTAGCACACTGGCATCCGGAGGTCTGGGCACCACAGGGGTAAAACCGACCTATTTAATTACTGATAAGATTCTCACTCAAATATTTAATACTTAACAGCATGAGTACAAATCCTAAGAATTCTCCTGAATATTCTGATGAAATTGACATGGGACAAATCCTCAAGCTATTTTCCAGAATTTCTAATAGTATTTTTCAAGGTATCCTTGCCATTTTTATTTTTCTAAAAAGAAACATTATTTGGTTTGCTGTCGTTTTATTTTTAGGGCTCTTAACGGGGTTTATTCTTAATAACACTACACCTAAACTGCAGAAAATAGATGTAATTGTAACTCCGAATGTTACAAGTTCAACCTATTTGAACGACATTGTCTCAGAATTACAATCTGACCTCAGAGCAAAAGACACTGCTTTTTTCAAAAATTTGGGAGTAGATATTGGCAGACTCGAGGTATTAGACATTGAAATCACACCTCTTCGAACCCTGGATCCTGCAAATCAAGATTCAGAGATGAAATTCTTGGAACTTTTAAAGGACTTTGGCAATTCGCCAGCCATAGAGAGTATACTTCGAACAGAATTACAGGAAAAAACAACTAAGGATCAGCGTATTACTTTTTATTTTTCCGATAAGGACTTAGGCGCAGAATACGCGCAGAAAATATTGGACTACATCAATGCTAACTCCTACTATTCGGACCTTCTAAAGGTTCTTAACGATAACGCTAAAGAAAGAATAACTAAAAACGACTCAATCATAAGACAGATCGATATACTGATCGAAAACTATTCGCAAAAAATATTGACTGATAAAAGCACTTCTGAGGGCCGACTAGTACTTGACAATCAAGAATCCCTTGATATCCCGTCTTTGATCGAACTTAAAAATAATTTGGTTCGGGATACGGAGCTGAAGAAAGTTGAGCTTGAATCGAGAGAACAAGCAGTGACCATTGTAAATTTTGGACAGGCATACCAACTTCAAAAACCGTTTCTTCTCAAGAATATGGTATTTTATCCTTTAATTTTTATCGCAATATTTTTATTGATTTCACTCATAGTGTTTCTCAATAGGAAAGCCATCGAAAAAGATTCTCAAAACTAGTATGTCAAAAAAGGGCATTTTAATCACGGGAGGTGCCGGATTCATCGGGAGTAATTTTATTCCCTATCTTTTAAATAAATACCCTGATTACCACATCATCAACCTCGACAAACTGACCTATGCAGGCGACTTGTCTAATTTAAAAGAGGTAGAAGACCTACAACAATATGAGTTTATTCAAGGTGATATTTGTGATGAGCAATTAGTTGGAGATGTCTTTAAACAACACAGCATTTCCTCAGTTATTCACTTTGCTGCTGAGTCGCATGTAGACAACTCCATTCACTCCCCCAATAGTTTTATAAAGACCAATATTGAGGGCACCTTTGTACTACTGGAGGCAGCCAGGAAGTACTGGAGTAATTCCCGGTATCCTAACCAGAGGAACAGATTCCATCATATTTCTACAGATGAGGTTTACGGGAGTCTGGGGGAAACGGGATTGTTCTCAGAAAACAGCCCATACGCACCTAATAGTCCTTATAGCGCCTCCAAAGCCGCATCAGACCTATTAGTCAGGAGTTATCACAAAACCTACGGCCTCGATACCGTTATCAGTAATTGTTCTAACAATTACGGACCAAAACAACACGATGAAAAACTGATACCCACAGTGATTAGAAAAGCGATTGAAGACAAACCGATTCCCATTTATGGGGACGGCAGCAATGTTCGCGACTGGATTTATGTTCTGGATCATTGCAAGGCATTGGACCTTGTATTTCACAAAGGACAAACCGGGGAATCGTATGTGATTGGCGGCAATAATGAGTATGCGAATTTGTATCTTGCTAAAACAATTTGTGAACTCCTGGACCAATTAAGTCCGAAAGAAAAGGGCAGTTATACAGATCAAATCTCTTTCGTGAAAGATCGACTGGGTCACGACTTCAGATACGGGTTAGACATCTCTAAAATGAACAGGACTTTGGCCTGGAATCCTGAAGAAGATTTTATAGGCGGCCTGACTAAAACCGTAAAATGGTATTTACGCAAATACGAAAAGGCATAAAATGAAGGGAATTATTTTAGCTGGTGGCTCCGGAACCCGCTTGTATCCAATAACCCTGGTTACGAGTAAACAACTTATGCCCGTTTACGATAAGCCTATGATCTATTATCCGCTGGCAACTTTAATGGAGGCTGGAATCAGGGAAATACTGATCATAACGAGTAAGGCAGACGCACATCTATTTAAACAGCTTCTTGGTGATGGAACCCAGCTCGGATGTCATTTTTCTTACGCCATCCAAAAAGAACCAAAAGGAATTGCAGAGGCATTTATTATTGGTGCCAACTTTATAGGAACAGACAAGGTTGCTTTAATTCTCGGCGACAATATATTTTACGGAGCTGGGTTGGCTTCTTTGTTGCAGCAAAACAATGATCCTGATGGAGGTATCATCTACGGCTACCATGTACAGGATCCTCAGCGATACGGAGTAGTGGATTTTGACGATTTAGGGAATGCCGTTTCAATTCAGGAAAAACCCGAAAAGCCCAAATCAAATTACGCCATACCAGGCATCTATTTTTACGACAATGAGGTAATTGAAATTGCGAGGCAGATCAAACCCAGTAAACGCGGAGAACTTGAGATCACTGATATTAATAAAACCTATCTCTTAAAGGGAAAATTAAAGGTCAGTATCCTTGACAGAGGGACCGCCTGGTTAGACACTGGCACTTTTTCTTCTCTTATGCAGGCTGCACAGTTTGTGGAAGTAATTGAGGAAAGGCAGGGATTGAAAATTGGAGCGATTGAAGAGACTGCTTACAAGATGGGATATATTACTAAAGCGCAATTAAGAATATTAGCCAAACCCTTGTTGAAAAGCGGTTACGGCGAGTATTTGATGCAATTAAAATAACGACTCTTTGAAACTTATACCTACATCTCTTGAAGATTGTTTTATTGTTGAACCGGTTGTTTATAAGGACAATAGAGGCGAATTTTTTGAATCGTACAATAAGAGAATTCTAGAAAAAGCGCTTGGGACCTCCCTTTCTTTTGTCCAGGATAATCACTCGGTTTCTCACAAGGGTGTACTTCGCGGGCTGCATTTTCAAATTGGAAGCAAAGCACAAGCTAAGTTAGTCCGCGTACTAAAAGGAGAAGTATTGGATGTGGTTGTTGACTTGCGTAAAAAGAGTCCTACATTCAAACAAGTTTTTAAAACTGTCCTTTCAGACAAAAAAAATCAAATGTTGTTTATTCCCGCGGGTATGGCTCATGGATTTCTGTCACTTTCAGACGACACTGTTTTTTTGTACAAATGCGATGAATACTATGATAGAGAAGCCGAATCTGGGATAATCTTCAACGATCCCGATCTGAATCTCAACTGGGGACTTCCTTCAAGTGAAATAATATTATCGGAGAAAGACAGAAAATTGCCCAGACTAAAGGACTTAAAGCTATGATTCGGGTAGTGGTAACCGGAGCAAAAGGACAATTAGGAACAAGCATTCAACACCGGGCTGCAGCATACCCCGACTTGCATTTTCACTACACAGACAAGACCCAGCTTGATATTACAGATCCTCGTTCTATACGCAACTTTTTTTCGAAAAACGATTTTGAGTATTGCATCAATTGCGCTGCTTATACCCAGGTAGAAGAGGCAGAGAGAAATCCTGATATGGCATTATTGGTAAATGCCGAAGGAGTAAAAAACCTGGCTTTGGCCTGTAAAAGAGATGGTATAGTTCTTTTCCACATATCAACAGACTATGTTTTTGACGGCAAGAAGGAAAAGGGATACCTGCCATCAGACTCTCCCAACCCTATCAACAAATATGGGCAATCAAAGCTAAAAGGAGAACAGTATATTGAGGAAATATTAAAGAACTATCTTATAATAAGAACTTCCTGGTTATACTCCGAGCACGGTAAAAATTTTTACAACACCATCCTTGAAAAGGCCAGAAAGGGCGAAGATCTCAAGGTTACCGATGCCCAAGTTGGCTGCCCCACAAATGCTGGAAATTTGGCCGAATTTATTCTTAGCCTGATTACTAATAGGAATTGGAAGCCCGGGATCATCCATTTCACAGATGGAAAGCCAATGTCTTGGTTTGATTTTGCCGTTTCAATTGTAAAATCGCATAATTTGGATCAGGAGATTGAGATTGTCAGGGATAGGAATTATCGTAGTTTTGCACAAAGACCCGAGTATAGTATATTACTCGAATAAAAGTCGGGTACCGGATGATAAAGAAAAATCTGATTGTGTTTGGAACTCGCCCAGAGGCTATTAAAATGGCACCTTTGGTTAAAGAATTCTACAAATACCCCGAAAAATTTGAGACCAGGGTCTGTGTAACAGCACAACATAGGGAGATGCTGGATCAGGTCCTTGCTTTTTTTGAAATAACACCGGATTACGACCTTGATCTAATGCGTCCTAATCAAAATTTATTTACGTTAACGGCAGACATAATTACTCATCTCAAGGAAGTTTTGGAGGATTTTGAGCCAGACTATGTATATGTTCACGGGGATACATCCACAACAATGGCTGCTTCACTGGCGTCCTTTTACTCAGGCTCCAAAGTATGCCATGTAGAAGCGGGTTTACGAACCTTTGATAAGCTCTCGCCTTTTCCTGAAGAAATGAATCGGCGTATAGCAGGTGTAGTCAGTGATTATCATTTCCCTCCTACTGATAAATCTGAAGAGAACTTACTGAATGAGAATGTCAGTAGGAACCAACTGCTGGTGACCGGAAATACAGTAATAGACGCCTTAAATTTCAGTTCTGAAAAAGTTAATAGCAAAGACTTTAAAGATGAGGAAATAGAAGGATTAAAAACGTCTATTGACGCTTCCAAAAGAATAATTCTTGTAACAGGACATCGAAGGGAAAACCATGGACAGGGTTTTATAAATATATGCCAGGCTTTGAGCAATATAGCTAAGGCAAATCCCGAGGTTGAAATCATCTACCCCGTGCATTTAAATCCCAATGTCCAACAGCCTGTGTATGACTTATTGGATGGTATATCCAACATAAAATTGATTGCCCCGCTTTCTTATCCGGCATTTGTTTGGTTGATGTCGAAGTCATATTTAATTATAACCGATAGCGGAGGTGTACAGGAAGAAGCGCCCAGCCTGGGCAAGCCTGTGCTAGTGATGCGCAACACAACAGAAAGACCGGAAGCCGTGAGTGCGGGCACGGTTATACTGGTAGGCACCGATGTTTTAAAAATTACCCAAGAAACGGAAAGATTGTTAAAGGATTCAACTCATTATAAGGAAATGAGCGCAAAGCACAACCCTTATGGCGATGGTAGCGCCTGTAAAAGAATTGTGAAGTTTATAGAAAACCTGGCTTAATATGGAAAATAAGGATGTGGTTATGATGGGATTGGGGTACATAGGCCTCCCAACGGCTGCCTTGATTGCAAAAAGCGGCAGTACAGTTCACGGGGTAGATGTAAATCCACACATTGTTGAAACTATAAATAAGGGCAAAATACATATTGTTGAACCATCCCTTGATCATGAAGTTTCTAGGGCTGTAGAAAAGGGATTTTTAAAAGCAGCACTTGAACCTGTAGCCGCCAACGCTTACCTTATTGTAGTTCCAACACCCTTTAAAGGCAAGAATGAGCCCGATATTTCCTTTGTAGAAGCCGCCACAAAAGCAATAATACCTCTATTAAAGGAGGGAGACCTGTATATAATTGAATCGACTTCCCCAATCGGTACTACTGATAAGATGAAAGACCTTATCTGCGACCAAAGACCTGAGTTAAAGGATAAAATTTATATTGCCTACTGTCCTGAAAGGGTCTTACCCGGAAACGTGATGTACGAATTAGTTCACAACGACAGGGTAATCGGAGGAATTGATGATAAGTCAACCGAAAAGGCAGCTGAATTCTACTCAAAATACGTCAAGGGCGCACTTCACAAAACCAATGCGCGAACAGCTGAGATGTGTAAGCTTGTGGAGAACTCATCAAGAGATGTTCAGATAGCTTTCGCAAACGAATTATCCCTTATTTGCGATAAGGCCGATGTGGATGTATGGGAACTTATAGATCTGGCCAATAAGCACCCGCGCGTAAATATCCTTAAGCCAGGATGTGGCGTTGGGGGTCATTGTATAGCCGTGGACCCCTATTTTATTGTTTCCGATTATCCCTGGAATCAAAAATTATAGGTGCCGCCAGGGAGATCAATAATTACAAGTCGTTTTGGTGTGCCGAGAAAATACAGTCAGCAAAACTTCAGTTTGAATTAGAACACGGGCGCAAACCCAAGATAGCGATTATGGGTCTTGCTTTTAAACCTGATATAGATGATCTAAGAGAATCGCCAGCTAAATATATCGCTCAAAAAGTATTGCAGAATGCAAATAATGAGGAATTCTATATCGTAGAACCTAATATTCAGACGCATAATGTTTTCAAACTAACAGCTGTGAAAGAAGCCCTTGAAAAAGCGGATATCATAGTATACCTGGTGGCTCACAAGGAATTTCTGGAAAATTCCCCGAGAGAAGACAAAATCATCTTGGATTTTGCAGGAGTTACTACCCGACACAATAATAAAATCATCAAATAAATCTATAAATGAAAGTTGCACTACTCACAGGGGTCACAGGACAAGACGGAGCATATTTAAGTGAGTTCTTACTTAAAAAAGGGTATGAAGTTCACGGGATAAAAAGAAGGTCCTCGATTTTCAATACAGAACGTATTGATCATATCTATGAGGATCCCCATGTAGAAAATCCTCATTTTTTTCTCCATTACGGAGACATGACAGACAGCACAAATCTCATCCGTTTGATACAACAAATACAACCTGATGAGATCTACAATCTGGCGGCAATGAGCCATGTCCACGTTTCTTTTGAAATTCCCGAATACACGGCCAATACAGACGCCCTGGGAACATTGAGGATCCTGGACGCGGTAAGGCTTCTGGGGATGGAGAAGAAAACCAGAATCTACCAGGCGTCAACATCGGAACTCTATGGAAAAGTACAGGAAGTTCCACAAACGGAAACAACACCTTTTTACCCCAGAAGTCCGTATGCGGTGGCTAAAATGTACGCCTACTGGATTACAGTGAATTACAGGGAGGCATATGATATGTTCGCGTGCAATGGAATTCTTTTTAATCATGAATCGCCTATACGAGGAGAGACCTTTGTTACCAGAAAGATAACCCGAGCGGTATCCCGAATTGTCCTGGGACTCCAGGATAAGTTTTATCTCGGGAATCTGGACGCACAGAGAGATTGGGGTCACGCCAAAGACTACATTCGAATGATGTGGATGATCCTACAGGCCGATGAAGCTGAGGACTGGGTGATAGCTACAGGTAAGACCACCAAGGTCAGAGAATTTGTCAGAATGAGCTTTGCTGAGGCAGGTGTTGAACTTGAATTCAAAGGAGAGGGAGTTGAAGAAAAGGCAATAGTAAAGGCATGTAACAACGAGAAATACCAACTGCCTGCTGGGAAGGAAGTGCTGAGCATTGACCCACGTTATTTCAGGCCAACAGAGGTAGATATCCTTGTAGGTGATGCTACAAAGGCGAGAGAGAAATTAGGGTGGATTCCTAAATATGACCTTCAGGGCCTTGTAAAGGATATGATGGAAAGCGATTTAAAACTTATGCAAAAACAACAATACCTTAGGGATGGAGGCTACCGCATTAAAAATTATTTTGAATAAGACTATTTCCAATGCCTGAAAAAATCCTTATTACCGGAGGAACCGGAATGGTCGGAAAGAACATTCTGGAGCATCCTAAAGCCCAAGACTATGAAATCCTGCATCCGAGCAGTAAGGAACTAAACCTGCTAAGTAAGGAGCAGGTGAAGGAGTATTTGACAAAATACCATCCTGATGTCATTATCCACGCTGCAGGTCTGGTAGGAGGAATACAAGCTAATATGGCTAATCCTGTAGGATTTCTTGTCCAGAATCTCGACATGGCGAGAAACCTGATAGGAGTAGCATATGAACTAAAAATTCCGAAACTTCTCAATATAGCCAGTTCCTGTATGTATCCGAGGAGAGCTGCGAACCCCTTAAAGGAGTCAATGATACTCACTGGAGAGCTTGAACCTACAAATGAAGGCTACGCTCTAGCCAAAATATTCGGTACCCGTTTGTGTGAATATATCAGCAAAGAAGACACACAATTGTCCTATAAAACATTGATTCCTTGTAATCTCTACGGTAAATTCGACAAATTTGATCCTAAAAACTCCCATATGCTTCCAGCTGTAATCAGGAAGATAGACCAGGCAGTTCAACAGCAAAATAATGAGGTGGAAATATGGGGAGATGGCGAGAGCAGGAGGGAATTCATGTATTCAGAAGATCTTGCTGATTTTATATTTTATGCAATGCCTAGATTTGAAAAATTACCACAGAATCTCAATGTAGGCTTGGGCTTCGACTATTCAATCAACGAATACTATGCAACCATAGCCAAGATTTTGGGATATAAGGGAGGGTTCAAACACGATTTGTCTAAACCCGTGGGGATGAAAAGGAAATTGATAGATAACTCCGCACTGAAAAATTTTGGATGGCAAGCGAAAACATCTCTCGAAGAAGGGATCTTAAAAACGTATCAGTATTATAAAACTCTTGAGAATGACAAATTATAAATTAGCTTCTTCTACCTGGGATGATGCAGAAATTAAGGCTATCCAGTCTGTAATTGACAGGGACATGTATACGATGTCTGATAGTGTTAAGCAGTTTGAATCTGAGTTTGCCGATTACGTGGGTTCGAAATACTGCGTGATGGTTAATTCTGGCTCCTCTGCCAACTTATTGGCAATCGCTGCACTATTCTATACTAAAAAGCCAAAATTAAAACGTGGCGATGAGGTAATTGTACCGGCTGTTTCCTGGTCTACCACCTATTTCCCTTTATATCAATACGGCCTGAAGTTGAAATTTGTGGATGTAGACCTTAAGACCCTTAATTATGATCTGGACGCTCTGGAAGAAGCCGTCACTGAATCCACGAAAATGATCCTTGCCGTAAATCTCCTGGGAAATCCGAATGATTTTAGAAAGATAAAAAAGATCATTGGGTCAAAAGATATTTTGCTCTTTGAAGACAATTGCGAGTCCATGGGTGCTACCTTCGAAAACAAACATGCCGGTACCTTTGGGATTATGGGGAGTTTTTCTACCTTCTTTTCCCACCATATTTCTACTATGGAAGGAGGTCTAATTGTTACTGATGACGAAGAATTATATCATATACTGCTATCCACAAGGGCCCATGGTTGGACGAGAAACTTACCTGATGACAATCGGGTTTCACCTAGAGGATCAGATTGGTTTCTGGAATCATTTCGGTTTGTCCTTCCCGGATATAATTTAAGACCCCTGGAAATGAGCGGGGCCATCGGAATTGAGCAACTAAAGAAACTTCCCGGTTTTATTGATCAAAGGAGGAAGAACGCGGCTTATTTCACCAGTAAATTTAAAAACCATCCTCATTTCCTGATTCAGCAGGATACGGATAAGAGCAGTTGGTTCGGTTTTAGTCTTATTATTAAACCCGATTCGCCTCTTGACAGAGCATCGATTATCGATAAATTAAATAAAAATGGGATAGAATCCAGACCCATTGTGACCGGGGATTTTACAAAGAATGAAGTACTCCGATACTTTGATTATGAGATTCACGAATCGCTTTCTAACGCAAAATATCTTGATAAGAAAGGTTTTTTTGTAGGAAATCACCAAATCCCGCTAAACAAGGAAATCGATCATTTGTATGAAGTTCTTCGAGGATAGAAAATCTCGTTTGCATGCAAGGAGCCTTAATCTGCTCGTGCAATTAAAGCGTTCATTTTTATTTAAGGTCCTTTCAATGGGCCTTTCCTTTTTACTGGTAAGATTCCTTTTAAAGTACCTTGAAATCGAAGATTACGGACTTTGGGCTGTTGTCCTTTCTTTTCTACATTGGATCGTATTTTTTGATTTAGGAATCGCCAATGGAGTAAAAAACAAACTCGCCGAAGCCCTGAGTAATGATAATATGGCACTGGCGCGGAAATACCTCAGCACTGGGTACATTGCGCTCTTCGGCTTTTCGGCATTGATCTACCTCTCAGTATTTTTATTTTCCGGGCTAATCAATTGGAAAGCCCTCCTGAATTCTCAGAAATACGACAATGAATATCTTGGAACGCTAGTATTAATTGTTTTGTTTTTCACTCTGGCAAACTTTGTTCTATCACTCATCAATGCGGTTTTCAATGCAGTACAAAAGGCGTCATTAGTAGTTGTTAACCAGTTTTGTTTTCAACTCTTAGCCATGGGTGTCGTCCTTTTACTCATTAGTTATACAAGTTCTGATTTACACCTTCTGGCCATCGGCTACGGCTTGAGTATGTTTTTCGCAAATTTAGGATTGAGTATATGGTTCTACTCGCGTAACCTTGAACTGAGACCTTCTTGGAAACTGTATGAAAAGGAATTGCTGAAACCCGTTCTTTCTCTGGGGTTAAGGTTCTTTTTTCTTCAAACCACAATGATGGTTATCCTTACAACAGACCGCTTCATTCTTTTACAACTGACCAATCCTGAAGAGGTTACGCGCTATGATGTGATATTCAGATATTTCAATCTGTTGATGGTGCTGCACACTTTAATAAACGCGCCTCTGTGGTCAATGTACACCGAGGTTTACGAGAAAAAGGATTTTTTATGGATAGAGAAAACCATGAAAAATCTGCTGCGCTTAAGCGGGGGATACCTAGTCATTCTTGTGGTGATGATCTTACTGGGAGATTCAGTAATTAAGATCTGGCTGAGCAAAGGAGACATGGGACTTACTACTACAAATTATATACTGATGGCCATATTGATATTATTCAGTATAGTTCATTCAATCCTGGCGTATTTTTCAAACGGAATATCTCAAACAAACCTTCAATTAATTACCTCTCTTATAGGTGCTGCTATAAATATTCCTCTCTCAATTGTATTTGTGAATTACTACCATATGGGTCTTAACGGGGTAATTCTGGCCACAATAATTAGCCTATCTTTGTTTTGTTTTACAGGACCATTCCAAGTAATTAAGGTCATCCGATCACTGAAACAAGAACTGCAAAGTCCAGCCTGATCTATGGAACATCGAATTAGTATACTAATCCCGGTATTCAATGAACTGCAATACACTAAACTATGCCTGGAAAATCTCTCTTCAACTTTAGAGTATTACAAGGAACACACTGATTCTCCCTGGACATTTGAGATTGTGGTCATAGATGACGGATCAACCGATGGAACATCTGCCTGGATCCAGGAAAACTATCCTGAGGTGATTCTTCTTTTCGGGAATGGAAATTTGTTCTGGTCTGCCGGAGTAAATAAGGGAGTGGAATACGCTTTGTCACAAAGTAAAAAACCATCTCATATCCTATTTTGGAACAAGGATCTATTTATTGAAAAAACATATTTCAATCTACTTCATAATCTGATCGTTAATAATCCTGAAAACACCATCATATCTTCAAAAATGTACAGGAAAAGTACTCCTGATATATTGTTCTCCTTCGGAGGTAAATACAAGCCATGGACAGACACCAAAATAAATGTTGGAACCGGACAAAAAGACGGGAAAGCTTTCAATAGCAAAATGGAAATTGACTGGTGCGGAGGAATGGCAGTAACCATTCCTACAGAAGTCTTCAATCAGATTGGGCTGTGTGACGCTGTTAACTTTCCTCAGTATGACGGAGATACCGATTTCTTTTTACGAGCTGGCTATGCAGGATTTAAAGTATTGATATTTCCTGAGTTAAAAGCCTGGAATGTTCATGAAAACACAGGGAGAAAGGAAAAATTTTCACTACAAAATCTCAAGTGGTATCTTACCAATATACGATCGTACAAGAATTTTCAGATCAGTTATACTTTTTTGAGAAAGCACTCTAAAGGTCCTATTGCTTATTTGTTTTTTATCAGTCGTTATATTGTTTTTATCAGTAAGTATTGCGTTAAGATCCTTATACATTCAAGGCGATGAGGTCTGCAGGTCTTTTATTAAATATTCAAATATTCCTTGTAGCTCTGGCAATCGCCATTTTTACGCTGGGGTTTACCTATTTTACCCTCTTCGTAAGTCTCTTGATAGTCACGACTAGCTATCCGAAGTTTGTAGTACCCAGGAATACTCTTTTGTTTTATATTATCGTATTCATGTCAGGAAGCCTGATTGCCCTGATCATGGTTCTGTTCAATACATTCCCTGATTCGGAAGTAAAAGCGGTATTCTTGAGGAACCGTCTTTTCTTAATCCGTATTTTGTTTGCTCTTGCTGTTTGCCTCTTCCTCATGAGATTGACCTGGGAAAGAGTTCTTTATCTGTTGTTCATCATCGTGATAATTCAGGTAATAACAGGGGTATATGAATTGCTCTTCACAGATACGACGAGAATTTCTATGTTGACCTCCGAACCAAGTGCCGCTGCCATGTATTACGTATTGCTGGCACCGCTTATGATAGGTTATTATAAGATCAATAAAAGCGCAAGGATCTGGATTGTTTTGTATCTCATTATGGGATTGTTCATTCAATCCAAGGCATTGTTCCTGGTAATTCCTATTCTCATTCTATATCTGGTATTTAAATCGGACAATAAAAACTTAAAAATAGCGGTTTGGGGAGTGTTGATCGTCTCCGTACTGAGCATTCCGTTTCTATTAGGGATAAAGGAGGTAGACCGCCTGGTCTACTTTATCGATATTCTAAAGGAACAGGGTATTGAGGGCTTGACTGAGCAAAATAAAATATGGAGCACTTTCACACTTCGATTTAGTTCAGTTTTGACCTCTATTCAGCTTCTTTTTGAAAATCCATGGGGAATTGGCTTTGGAAGCTTTCATTGGATGTATATTGACAAAATGACTTCAAATACAATTCAGAGTACGCTTACAGGAGTCGAGATTCGCGGAATTCTCAATGGTGAACTCTATGCGACTCCAAAGTCTTTGTTTTTGGAATATGCAATTAGTTGTGGCATTTTTTTCCTTCTTCCCGTATTCGTTTTGGCAAAGAGAATTTTAAGTAAAGCCATACCATCTACCATAAAGGTCGCTTTTATTGGAGTTATCCTTATATCTTTGATCGTAGAATTATCCCCTTTTATGACATTTCTCGGTGTCCTGATGATTTTGAGCCATAAAATTAAAAAGGAGAATTACCTAGTATTACCATGAAGCAAATTGTACTCTTCTTAAAAAGTCTTCGCCTGTACCTGATAAATAAACTGGTACTTAAAATACCTTTTCCTCACTTACGGAATTTTCTTTTAAAGGGTTATTTAATAAAAGGAAAGCGCAGTAATATAATGAGTTCAGTTACGGTCCTGAACAAGACTTTTAAACGAAATAAAATTCAAATTGGGGATAATTGCATAGTCAATTCCGGTTGTATTCTCGATGGGCGTGGAGGATACTTAAAAATTGGCAATAATGTGGATATTGCAAAAGGGGTCTGGATTTTCACGGTTGGCCATGATCCGCATTCTGACATCCACGATACCATTTCTAAAGATGTCGTAATCGAAGATTCAGTTTGGATCGCTTCACGGGCGATTATACTTCCAGGCGTAACTATTGGTAAAGGAAGTGTGATTGCAGCAGGATCGGTGGTTACCAAAGATGTACCACCCAAAAGCATAGTTGGCGGAAATCCGGCCAAAATTATAGGGGAAAGGAGATCATCTCTTGAATACCGCAATAATTTTTTCCCTTATTTGGATATGATATGATACTCTTAAACTTTGAATAAACCAGCTGATCACTTGGTAGAATTGTATACATATGAAGAGGTTGTTGATGCCGAACAAACCTTACTGATGTTGTCTCCGGGTATTTTTCAGAAGGATGGAGGAATGTTCAGTTATGCCAAAGTGTGGATAAATGAGATTCGTAATTTTTCACAGAACTACACCTTTCTCTTTTCAAGGCGATATCAACAAGACCTTTCCGGAGATCATTTAATTTTTAGAACGATTAAGTCTGATAATAAGAAGTATGCAATGGTCATTTCTTTATTGTCTGTAATTCTGCCTTTTTCCCTGTTAAAATATTTTTTCAATGATTACAGGGAATTCGCTATAAACAACAATCAAATACATATACTCACAAGTTTCCTCCTCGCTTATCCTTTGATCAGGTGTCTTATGAAGTTCAAGAAGGAGCTTACTATAATTTACACCCTTCATGATCCTGTCCCGCATCAGGAGAAAAGAGGCCCAATTGGCAAAAAGCTGAAGTTTCATTACTTACATAAGATTTACGAATTATCGAGGGTCCACCCTAACTTCTATTTACATCTTCACAGTAAAAAATTACTGGAAGATTGCCAACACACAGCAGGCAAAGTCATAATAAAACCACACCCTCTGCCTGAGAAGCTTGTAGTACCAAAGAATTCTAATTTCGATGGTTTTGTTTTTGGTGTTCTGGGAAGGATGGAAGCCTATAAAGGATTGGACATATTGCTGGAGGCATTTCAAGTGCTATCCAAAGATGCAGATATTAACAACAAAATAAAATTGGCAATCGTGGGTAGCGGTGAGATCGATAAAGAATCATGGGAACAACTTCCAATCCTAACGGATATCCAAAACAGAAGGGTGGATGAGATCGAATTTCATGAATATATATCATCTCTGGATTGCCTGTTATTACCCTACAGAAAAGCAAGTCAGTCTGGGGTCGGATATCTGGCCCTTGCCTATGAAATTCCCATAATTGCGACAAATACCGGTGGGCTACCGGATATTATTAAACAAAGCAGCGACCCTAGAAGCAGGCTTATTTCTCCTAATAAAAGCGGGGAACTTGTGGATGCCATCTTGAGTTTTATGAAAATTGAACAGCATTCTTTATGAAATCAGGAATTGTGGGAGAAAAAAATCCCTTCAGACATATTAATTTCTACCAAATAGCCTTATTTCTATTTCTCTTCACGCTTCCATTAGAGAATAGATATAGCAATATTGGCCTGATTCTTCTAACTGCAGCCTGGATATTACAGTTTGAGAGACAAACAGTCTTGAGCTCTTTTAAAAAGTTCGCTTACATTTTTCTTATTCTCAATTTGATTTGGTTCCTCATAGGCTTGATTTTTTCTTTCCAGGAGTTTTTTTGGGACTATATGGAAAAAGTAGGGAAGTATTTTTTATTAGTTCTGCTGCCACTACTTATGATTCCTGCGAAAAATTTAAACAGAAGACAACTAGCTTTTTCATTCTCAGGATTCGTCATCTCCATGGTATTGATCCTCTTAATCAGCTATGCCAATGCTGCGGGACAGTATCAGGCAGGAATAGAAAATCCTTTTAATTACTCTGTTTTTGTTTCAAAAGGCGGCGATTTTCACCCGGCTTATATTTCAATGTTCGTCGTATGTGCTTTTTTTCTATGTCTGGAAGGATTACAGATATTTAAAAGCCTTGGAGCTCGTATTGTAATCACTGCTATTCTGATCTTGTTTTTTCTCTCAGTTTTTGTAATTCAAGCCCGAACGGCTATACTAGCTATGGCTATTCTAATCCCAATTTATGCTTTGCTGGCGATTAATAAAAGAAGAGCTTTCTATGCAAGGCTCGTACTTGTCATCTCTGTTTTTGTAATAGGGACCATCTTGGTTTTCAAGGTAGGCAATACACCCTTTTTACTAATGAAAGAAAGGGTTGTAAACGGCTTTACAAAC
The DNA here is from genome assembly GCF_004139715.1 of Muriicola soli. Classification (GTDB taxonomy): domain Bacteria; phylum Bacteroidota; class Bacteroidia; order Flavobacteriales; family Flavobacteriaceae; genus Muriicola; species Muriicola soli. The sequence continues at coordinate 2,914,089 of NZ_CP035544.1, forward strand.
AGCTTGTCCATCAGGATAGAAACCTGGAAGTGCGCCCTTGAGGTATTTACATCTAATTCGTGGATAATCGGCGTGGGCTCCGGAAATGAGCATCTCGCTTTAAAAGAGTGTTATTACAATAATTTCCTTACTCGTCAGTACTTTGACAATTACAATACTCATAACGATTTTTTACATATCCTTCTGCGAAATGGAATAATCGGGCTGCTTTTGTGGATTGGATTTCTCGGAACGATGTTGATCAGGAACTATCAGGTTAAAAATCATATCGGCATTATCTTCGTTTTGTTATTTTGTATAAGCGGTTTAACTGAAAACTTACTTAGCAGAATTTGGGGAATTTTATTTATTGGTACCGGGATTGGTTTTTGTCTCCTGTCGTATTTCAATGATGCCCGATTTATTAGTGGATCTAAAAGAATTACTGAATGAGCAATAGAAAAGACATCTTGGTATTTGCCAAGAGGTATAATGTTAAAAATCCGGAACAAATTGGGGGAGCGATTAGGTTGTCCGAGGAACTAATTGACGATTTGCAAACCCTGAAAGAATCATTTACTGTTATAGATATTAACCCTGCCAATGGCGGTGGATTCTTTTTGACGTATATCAAGGTAATTTGGAAAACCATAATCCAAACAAAAAAACACAATAGTGTACTATTTATTGGGAGTGACAGGGTTGTGGTTCATTTGGCCCCGGTGGTATTGTTGATCGGGAAGTTGTGTAATAGAAAAGTCACCTTGAAAAAGGTAGGAGGAGGTTTTGACCGATTTTACAATGAAAGTGGTTACCTGGTTAAATTAAGAATCAGATGGTTGATGAAAAATGTAGTGGCCACCCTATTTGAAACCAAACAATTGGTTAATTACTTTAAGTCTTTTGGCAGGACCGTTTGGTTCCCTAATGTCAGAAATTTCCCGGAGAGAAAAATTATTCCCGGAGCTTACCAGAAACGGTTTGCTTTTATTAGTCAGGTAAAGAACACAAAAGGAGTAATTGAAATTCTGGAGGCATGCCAAATTTTGGGGAGTGATTATCGGATTCATATCTACGGGCCTATCGTGGACCTAGTTATCCCCGATCATTTAAAATCAATTTTTGATGAGATATACAAGGGTGCTCTGAAACCTGATGAGGTACTCAAAACCATCGAAAATTACGATGTCATCATGCTTCCCACTTACTATCCCGGTGAGGGATATCCTGGAATACTAATCGAATCCTACTCCATGGGTAAGCCTGTAATTAGCACCATCTGGAATTCGATCCCGGAGATTATTGATCATGAAAAAACGGGCTTGCTAATTGCTCCAAAAGATAAAACAGCCCTTGTTGAAGCTATTGAATGGTACAATGTCAAAAATTATCCAATACTGAGTGAGAACGCTTTGAACTATTCCAAACAATTCAACAGTCTTTATCAAACCAGTGACAAATTAAATCTGATTAAAGGTAATGCGTGATATCTATATCGTAGGGGTAGGGCGATCAGGAACAAGTTTACTGCAATCTATGTTGCATGCGCATTCTGAATTAACCTCCTCCCCTGAATCGCATTTTTTTAGAAGTTATATTGCCTCTGAAAAGCGCCAGAAAAAGATGGAACTGAGAGGACCTGAAAATTTCAAAGAGGTGCTCAGAAAAGATCGATTTTTTAACCGTTTAGAGGTTGACCCTGACCAACTAAAAACATTATCCGGTTCCTCCTTCACCATACTTGATGTGAATAAGGAAATAACAGATTTGTTGAAAGAGAAATACGGGAAAGAGGTATTGGTAGACAAAGACCCAAGGAACCTCGAAAACATTTCGAAGATTCACAATTATTTTCAGGATGCGAGAATCGTCCATATTATTCGAGACCCCAGAGATGTTGTTTACTCAAAAACAAAGGCAAATTGGTCGTCTAGAAGGCCTTATTGGTTGCATGCAATGATTGGGGAGGCACAGATGAAAAAAGGATTAGCTTCAGCAAGTAAGTTGGACTCAACGACCTATCATCAACTTAAATATGAGGACTTGCTTGAATTTCCTGAAGAAGTTCTACAAAAACTGTGTTTATTTTTAGACCTGACGTACGAGCAAGGTATGCTGAACTTCAATGAAAAGGCAAAAGAACTCGTCACCAAAGATGAAATGCAATGGAAAAAGGAAACGCTGCAACCTTTAAAAAAAGGGAACAGGTTTAAGTGGAAAGAATTTTACAGCCCCTTCCAATTGGCAGTTATTGAGAAGATATCTCAAGACAGTATGACAGCGTTTGGATATAAGAATTTAGCAGACAGGAGCAAGCTCAATATTTGGCTTAGGATGAATATTTCTCTGGCCAACTATGCCTCAATATTATTCTCTCCAGCGTACTTAGTTTTAAAAAAATGGATTTAAATCTCATTTCGCAAACTGGATTTTCCATTCCCCCTAAAGAACTAAGAAAGGGATCAACCCCTTTGTGGGTAACATCTAACAACGATTTAATTTATGCCAGGGGGTTGAAGATAAGATTGGAATCAGATTCCGGATCCTGTAGTTATAGTATTCCCAAAACCCCGGCAGAAAAGCTCTTGGGATGGAATGCGCTGTGCAGAAGGGTATTGCGCATGGATATTTCTGCTTTAACAGTGTTAGACGAGAATCTAATTGCAATTAAAAAAGGCGCAATTGTTTTCAAAGGTCGTAATCAACAAAATTTTCGAAGAGTATTTAAAATTTCAAGAGGCAGCCGCCCTTTGAATATTTGCCATTGGGAGGATCGATTGTATTGGGGGGAATACTTTTCCAATCCGACCCGTTGCGAGGTACATATTTATGGAAGTAAAGATGGTGAAAAGTGGGAAAAGGCCTATACATTTCCAGAAGGCAGGATCCGTCATGTTCATGGAATTTATGAGGATACTTTTCGCAATGGAATGTGGGTACTGACGGGCGATACAGATTCCGAATCGGGGATATGGTTTACAGGAGATCATTTTCAAACACTCGAATGTGTGGTTACGGGGAGTCAGAAAGCCAGAGCAGTATCTGTAATTCCTATGAAAAAGGGACTAATTGTTCCGATGGACAGTCCAAACGAAATCAATTTTATTCAGAAATATGATATGTATAAGAGGGAATTCAGCCCTTTGGTACAGATAGCGGGAAGTGCTTTTTACCGCTACACCTCACCTTCTGTTTCACTTATTTCTACTGTCGTGGAACCAAGTGAGGTAAATCAGGCTAGATATATCGAATTATACGCTTCCCTCGACTTGAAGCACTGGACAAAAATTGCAGAACTTAAAATGGATTTCTGGTCATCCCTTTCGATGAAATTATTCAGATATCCGGAAATACGATTTCCGGAAGTAAGCCGAGGCGATCCTGATCAGATATATTTGTATTGTTCAGGTGTTCGCGGATACAACAGAAAAATGGTCATTTTGGACAGGCAGGTATTGGTAAAGTTTCTAAAGTTCCGCAGTTCATTTCATAACGACCAAACTTCTGAATGACTAAATTGCCATATGTTGACATCCTATTCATATAACCAAACAAAACGATTCCTATTTGTAGTCGTGGTTTTTTTCAGTGCCTGCAGAGAGGGATATACACCCCCCTGGGACACTTTTAATTCTAGTGTAAATGAGTGCAACAACATGTTGAACTATACGGAAGATTTTCAGGATGAAACCTGGTTTAGAGATGAAGCACAGGTTGTAAACAACATAACTGAGGATCCTTTTGATAAGCCTACAGCAGATCTGTTAGACATTTCAGATAATCCAAAAGAATCGAGAATCTATCAATTTTTAGATTCGATCCCTGAAGGAGAATATATATTTTCTCTCTTTTTAAAAGCCCCTCCCGGAACTGAAGGAAAATATGCAATAGGGATGGAGTTTAATGGAGATAAACGACTTTGGAACAAATCAATTGTAAGCCTTAATGACTCAAGTTGGACAAGAGCTTCCGTAAGACTTAAAACCGAAGGAACGGGTAGATTAACGGTTTTTCCTGCATATGCTTTAATTAAGGGGTCAACGATGGATAAAGTATACGCCTGGGGTGCACAACTCGAGCAAGTAAATAGTGATAAAAGTGCTGATTTATATTGCGGAAGAAATACCTTCAAAGGCGGATCATCAAACGCCTATTTTTTTATTCAGGAATAAAGATCCATAGGTCTTGCAGTATTAGTAACGAATGGGAAGATTGCAAAACTTGAAAAGACTACTGATAACTGTTAGGTATCTGAAGCCTATTCAAATACGTTATCAATTCTATTACAGATTTCTCTATCCCATATTTTCTTATCTAAGAGCCGATCCTGAATATTCTAAAGCAGCCTCCGCTTCATTGACATGGGAAGGAGGGTTGACTAATCCCAAGACTTTGATCGGAGATAGAGAATTTGAATTTCTAAATCAACCCTACAGCTTTGAGAACGATATAGACTGGGAGATATCAGAATTTGGCAAACTGTGGACATATAATTTGAACTACTTTGATTTTCTCCATCAGGAAAGCCTCGATCGGGCTGTTGGCCTAGATCTGATAGAGAACTACATGTCCTGGGATAAGCACAATACAGGGAACGAACCTTATCCTACTTCACTTAGAGGCATGAATTGGATAAAATTTCTCACCAGGCATAGAATTTCTAACCTAGAAATAGATTCCTTTTTATTCAAGGATTATATAAGATTAAGCAGTAGGCTTGAGTACCATATTATGGGCAATCACCTCCTCGAAAATGGGTTTTCCCTCTTATTTGCTGGACTTTACTTCAAGGATCAAAGGTTTTTAAAACTCGCCAATCAAATTCTGCAGGATCAACTTCAGGAACAATTTCTCGGTGATGGCGCTCATTTTGAACGCTCACCGATGTACCACAGTATTTTACTACACCGAATATTGGATTGCATCAATTTCTTAAAACTCAACAATATCACTGAAGGGATTTATAGAAGATTATGCAATACGGCAACTAAGATGATTTCCTGGCTAGAGGCAATGTGTTATACTGATGGATCTTTGCCAATGGTTAATGATTCTATTCATAATCTCTCTTTTAAACCTCAGGAACTGTTGTCATTTGCTCGGAGTCTGAATATAAAGTGGGATGCTGTGAATCTCAATGAATCGGGATATCGAAAAATGATAAATCCTCCTTTTGAACTCTTTGCTGATTTTGGCAACATAGGTCCCGACTACATTCCCGGACATGCTCATTCTGACACCTTCAACTTTGAAATCTATTTTGAAGGGAAACCGCTCATTGTCGATACAGGGACTTCCACCTACGAGCTTGGGGAAAGACGACTAACTGAACGCAGTACGATCTCACATAATACGGTATTGGTTGATGAAAAGGAACAATCAGACATGTGGGACAACTTCAGAGTGGGTCGCAGAGCAAAGATCATTCATTTAGACGAGAGCACTAAGAGAGTCAAAGGAGTACACAATGGGTATAGCTTTCTGAATATTTTACACTCACGACAAATACAACAGATATCTGATGGATTTGTAATTGAAGATCAAATTGATGGAAGGAAAAATGATAATATTAAAGCAGAAGCATTTATTCATTTTCACCCTAGCGTCCAATCTATTCAGATTGTGGAAAATTATATCAGATTAGACGAAAAGGGATTACAGATTTCATTTCTCGGTAATATTTCTAAACTTAGCGTAGAACCGTATAGTTATGCAATGGGGTACAATAAGAGGTCAGAGGCAAAATTGATTAGAATCGAATTTAAAAAACATTTAGTAACAAACATCACCAAAATTTGATTCGATCCAGAAGATGAATGCATATCTTCAACGGGTCCGTATAAAATACTCAAGTATCCAATCAACATGAAAGTATTATTTCTGAGCTATTACTATAAACCAGATATCACAGCCGCAGCATTTAGGAGTAGTGACTTTGTCAATTATTTGAGTAAGGCAGGTACAGATATCAGAGTGATTACAACCTACCCTCACAAATCAGAGAACGTTCAGTTAGAGGAAGTAAAAGACAATATTACTTTAGAAAGAATCGCGCTAAGACCTGTTAAGGGAAGAGGGTTTAAAAATTTTTTAATTCACTATTTATCTTTTATACCGAAGAGCATTTCACAGAGTATAAAGTGGTCTTCAAAGGGATGGAAACCAGACATTATTTATATTTCTTCACCGCCCATCTTTATTGGTATTACCGGAATTATTCTGAAATATTATTTAAGACGCCATTTGGTCTTGGAAGTCCGTGACATTTGGCCAGATAGCGCTGTAGCTGCAGGACAGCTTAAAAAAGGCGGATTGGCTTATAAACTTGCGTCTTTATTTGAAAGATTCTTGTATCGTCGTAGTAATGGAATGGTCTGTGTGAGTTCACCAATGAGGGATTACATCAAACAGTACTATAACAAATCAATTTGCGTAGCTTATAATGGCCCCAAAAAGAAACAATTACAGGAACAAAAGCAATCCCAACCCCCGGGGATAGCAGAGAGATAAGAATGGCGTATGCCGGCAATTTAGGCCTGGTACAGGGAATGGAAGTACTAATTGAGGCCTTTAGCAAAGTGAAGAAATCAAATCTTTCACATCAATGGCATCTGGATATTTATGGAACCGGTGCCTTGGAAGTTGAGCTAAAAAGTCAGGCAGAGAAGCTTGGTTTAGAGGAATGGGTCCATTTTCACGGAGCGCTGCCTAAAGAAGTTCTTTCTATTCACCTGAGTAAGGTAGATGTATTATATTTAGGGCTAATTAGCTCCGAAGCTTTAGATAAGACTATACCTTCAAAGCTTTTTGACTATTTGATTTTTGGGAAACCAATCCTTGCGGCCATAACAGGAGAGGGGAAAGATATATTAGAAAAGAATAAGGCTAACCTGGTTTTGAGTTCCTGTGATTCGGAAGTAATTTCGTTCGGGATAAGAGAATTAGATAAAAGTCTAAAACAGAGATCTTTATTGGCTTCTGATAATATTGACCTACTGCGTGGAAACTACACTAGGGAAGTTAATTGTCAAAAGATACTCCTGTATTTACAAGAGGTAATAAAGAAAAAGTGAATTAAAATACAGCAAGTCTGTTAAATGTTGCCCGTCTTCGGATTTGTGGCAAAACCAGCTCTCAGAGCTCCAAATAAGGAAAGGAATGTCCAAACCCTCGGTACTAAATTCTATTGAGCGGAAATTTATTCTGCTCATCGGGGATTTAATAATGATCATCGCATCTTTAAATCTTTTGGTGAATCATGCGATTGACGAAAAATACTCTTTTGTTTGGGTAAAGATTCAAATCAGCGTAATAGGATTACTTCTGTTTCTATTCCTTGCTTATATACTGGATTTCTACAATCTGGAGAAATTGGTTCGAAGAAGGGCAGCGATCTCACAGGGAATTTATATTTCTTTGATTTTCATTTTTATTCTATTGCTGATTTGTATCATTTTGTACGATATTAGCTTCTGGAGAATCCCTCTTCTTTCCTTTCTATTACTTACACCCATTCAAGTAGCACTCTGGAGGTTGCTCTACAGTAACCTTTTCAAAATTATTCCTTTTACAAAAAATGTATTACTGCTCTATGATTCCTATGATCTAAACTTAAAAGAGATCATTGAAAAAATAAATGGTTACGAGACCAATACTTTTTATAAAGTTAAACTCACCTACCATATTGATCAAACTGCCCTTTCGGATCGAAAAAGCTTTGCAGCAGCCATGCAGAAAGTAGATACCTGGATTATCAACACACAGAGTTATGACAATATTCCGTCCTATTTGCAAAAGGTTGTACTGAAGTCAATTATGGAAGGTAAGGAAGTAATTTCATATACTTCATTTTACGAGAATACGTATGAAGCATTGCCTATTAATTCGCATAATGACAGCTTTTACGAAATACTGCAACTTCGGAATAAGAAAATCCGATATCTCCAGTCACTATTTAGTTTTACCATCAATTTTGGCCTGTCTCTTTTTGTTGGGATCATTTTTGTTCTATGCATTCCATTTGTATTTGTGTTCAATTTCTTTTTTAACAGAGGGCCTTTATTCTATACACAAAAACGCGTAGGACAACACGGTAAGGAATTTAAGATCTATAAATTCAGATCCATGGTAGTTGATGCAGAGAAACTCGGAGCTAAGATGGCGACAAAGAATGACAGCAGAATCACACCTTTTGGTAAAATTTTACGCCTATTTAGAATTGATGAACTTCCACAGATCATTTCTGTGATAAAGGGAGATATGAGGTTCATAGGACCTAGACCGGAAAGGAAGGTCTTTGTCAGGGAACTGGTAAGAATGATCCCCTATTATAACATAAGGCATCTGATCAAACCCGGAATTACCGGATGGGCCCAAGTGAAATATAAATATGGTGAAAATCTCGAGGACTCCACCAGAAAATTGGAATACGATCTGTATTATATAAAGAACAGATCAATAATGTTGGATTTGCGAATCATTTTCAAAACCTTTACCACGGTCATTTTTTCTCGAGGGGTATAAATGGAAATTGTACTGTACAATTGGATCTTCAATCATGACGAATATTACAACAGGAAAGAATTTATTCTTCCTACTTTTGTGCCCAGAAAGGTTCATTTTTCCGAACTTGATAAATTGAATTCCGATATATGAAAATAGCTGTTATAGGAACTGGCTACGTAGGTTTGGTTACCGGAACCTGTCTGGCAGAAACCGGCAATGAAGTTGTCTGTGTTGATATTGATGAAAGTAAAGTTAAAAGAATGCAGGGGGGTGAGGTGCCTATTTACGAACCCCACTTAGATGTTATTTTTGAACGTAACATAAATGCAGGAAGGCTCTCTTTCACCACTTCCTTAAAAGAAGGACTCAATCATGGAGACATAATATTTCTTGCCTTACCCACCCCTGAAGATGAAGATGGCTCGGCTGATCTGAAATACGTTTTGGGAGTTGCTGAAGATATTGGAAAATTAATTTCTGAGTATAAAGTTATCGTAGATAAAAGTACGGTTCCGGTTGGGACCTCAGACAAGGTACGGGAATCTATAGCTAAAAATGCTAAATGTGAGTTTGATGTAGTTTCTAATCCTGAATTCCTCAGGGAAGGATTTGCCGTCGATGATTTTTTAAAGCCGGAACGAATTGTAGTAGGCGCTAGTTCTGAAAGGGCGATAAACCTGATGCAAAAACTCTACAAGCCCTTTGTCAGGTCTGGAAACCCGGTTATTATCATGGATGAAAGATCGGCAGAACTCACGAAATACGCAGCTAATTCCTTTCTGGCAACTAAAATTACTTTTATGAACGAAATTGCCAACTTCTGTGAAAAAGTAGGTGCTGATGTTGATAAGGTGAGAATAGGCATGGGAACAGATTCCAGAATTGGTAAGCGATTTCTTTTCCCGGGGATTGGATATGGGGGATCTTGTTTTCCTAAAGACGTAAAGGCGCTCCACAAATCAGGAAAAGATGCCCAATATGATTTTAAAATATTAGAGTCGGTCATTCAGGTAAATCACAGTCAAAAAACAATTTTAGTCCCAAAAATCTTCAGTCATCTTGGAAAGGACTTAAGAAATAAGAAAGTAGCGATCTGGGGCCTTGCGTTTAAACCGGAAACTGACGATATCAGAGAAGCCCCCTCTCTCTATATCATCGAGGAATTACTAAAAGCGGGGGCAAGTGTTGCGGCTTTTGATCCGGAAGCTATGGACAATGTCAAATCTAGACTGGGCGATTCAATTTCATTTGCCAAAAGCATGTACGAAGCTTTGGAAGGGGCAAATGCGCTGGTCATTTGTACAGAATGGGGAGTATTCCGAAATCCAAACTTTAACAAGGTTAAAGAGCACATGGATCAAAAGGTGATATTCGATGGCAGAAATTTATACGATATAACTGAAATGAGATCTGAAGGATTTTCCTATTATTCAATTGGACGGGAAGATGTAATAATGTAAATATTCAAAGAATTGTGAAAAGAGTATTAATCACAGGAGGTGCAGGGTTTTTGGGGTCTCATTTGTGCGACCGTTTTATAAAAGAGGGGTTTTATGTTATTGCAATGGACAATCTCATAACAGGAGACCTTAGAAATATCGAACATTTATTTAAACTCAAGAATTTTGAGTTTTATCACCACGATGTAACAAAATTTGTTCATGTTGCCGGCAAGCTTGATTATATTCTCCACTTCGCATCACCTGCAAGCCCGATCGATTATTTAAAGATTCCTATTCAGACCTTAAAAGTAGGTGCCTTGGGGACACATAATCTGCTTGGTCTGGCAAAAGAAAAGAATGCCCGGATTATGATAGCCTCAACTTCCGAAGTATACGGAGATCCTCTGGTACATCCTCAAACTGAAGAGTACTACGGGAATGTCAATACTATAGGTCCCCGGGGAGTATATGATGAGGCAAAGCGTTTTCAGGAATCTATTACTATGGCCTATCACAGGTTTCACGGCCTCGATACCAGGATAGTTCGAATTTTCAATACTTATGGACCGCGAATGCGACTAAACGACGGCCGGGTTATTCCAGCTTTTATGGGGCAGGCGCTCAGGGGGAGGATCTTACCGTTTTTGGAGATGGTTCACAAACGCGTTCTTTTTGCTATGTCGACGATGAAATCGAAGGGATCTACCGTTTATTGATGAGTGATTATCACTTACCCGTAAATATTGGAAATCCGAATGAAATTACGATCAAAGAGTTTGCCGAAGAGATCATAAAATTGACCGGTACAAATCAAAAAATTGTGTATAAAGAACTGCCTAAGGATGACCCTATGCAGAGGCAACCCGATATTTCAAAAGCCAAGGAGATTTTCGGATGGGAACCTAAGGTTACAAGGCAGGAAGGGATGCGAAAAACATACGAGTTTTTTAAATCGCTTTCAAAAGCGGACTTGCAAAAAACCGAACACAGGGATTTTAGCAGCCACAACAGGAAATAACACCAGGTTTGCGAATAAGCTAATTATTTACCCTGCTATTTTAGACACAAAAATCCCTACAACATCATAAAATAGCACAAAACCAGATGAAATGAATATTCTAATACTGGGCTCCGGAGGCAGAGAACACACTCTGGCCTGGAAATTAAAACAAAGCCCTAAACTTTCTCAATTATTTGTAGCCCCGGGTAATGCCGGCACCTCCCAAATAGCTACAAACCTTCCCATAAACATCAACGATTTTACGGCTGTTAAAACTGCTGTTTCTTCTCATAAAATTGATTTAGTTGTTGTGGGGCCTGAAGATCCTCTGGTCAATGGGATACACGACTTTTTCCGCTCAGATGATGATCTGAAACACATTCCGGTTATAGGGCCCGAGAAGAAGGCTGCAACTCTTGAAGGCAGTAAGGAATTTGCGAAAGAGTTTATGATGCGGCACAAGATCCCTACAGCTTCTTACCAAAGTTTTACTGCGGAAATGCTTCAGGAGGGGTTTAATTTTCTTGGGACCCTGAAGCCGCCTTATGTTTTGAAAGCCGATGGTCTTGCAGCCGGTAAGGGCGTTGTTATTCTAAATGATTTGGATGAGGCAAGAGCCGAATTATCCCGTATGCTGTTGGATTCAAAATTTGGGGAAGCAAGCACCACTGTGGTGATCGAAGAATTCCTTTCCGGACTTGAATTGAGCTGTTTTGTTCTTACCGATGGAGAGAACTACAAGATTTTGCCAACCGCAAAGGATTACAAAAGGATAGGAGAGGGCGATACCGGCCTTAACACCGGAGGGATGGGAGCAATTTCCCCAGTGCCTTTTGCCGAAGATTCGTTTATGGAAAAGGTAAAAGAAAGGATCATTATACCGACGATCAAAGGCCTCTATAAAGACAAAATACGGTATAAAGGTTTTATTTTTATCGGACTTATTAAAGTGGGGGAAGATCCTTTCGTCATAGAATACAACGTGCGTCTGGGTGATCCCGAAACTGAGGTCATTCTTCCGAGAATCAAAAACGACCTGCTTGAGGTCTTTGAGGCTGTAGGAAGCGGGAAATTGGATGCCATTGACCTCCAAATTGACAAGCGCACTGCAGTGACTGTTATGACGGTCTCAGGAGGTTATCCCGGCGCCTATACCAAAGGAGAAGAGATTCATGGCCTTCAAAATATTGAAGACTCAATTATTTTTCACGCTGGCACAAGCTTATCAAATGGGAAGGTCGTTACAAACGGAGGACGTGTACTGGCAATAACCTCGTTTGGGAAAGACTTCAAATCAGCTCTTGCAACATCTTACAAAAATGTTCAAAAAATCGATTTTGAAGGAATGTACTACCGTAAAGATCTGGGCTTTGATCTATAGGTAAGAATGAGATGTGATAGATTTATCCTCTTCCTGATTGTCATTGAATTTCTTCAATTGCAAAAGCCAGTAAACCATCGCAACTGTACCAATGATCATAAAAAGCCAATTGATGGTATTTGACGTCCACCAATTTTCCATATAGCGGAGGGCATCATAGGGCCAAAATAAATAGTTCACGAATAAATCTTCTATGCCGTAAAAAAATGAGCTCATCTTGGTTATATTTACGAGGACAAAAATATAAAATCCGGGGATGATTTCAGGCATTTTTGGCAAAACAAAACCAATTAATTACGTTTTACTCCTTGGATTGCTGTCCCTGATTTATTGGTTCTCATCTTTTTACTATACTGATATCCTAAAAGAGCCTATTGATTTTCTTACCCAAGCATTTGTATTAATCATCCTTTTATTCTCTGTTTTGGTCCTGGATTTCGTTGTGAACAGAAATCAAATCACCAACACGAATGCCTATACAGCCCTTTACTTTGTTTTACTTGTTCTCATTTTCCCTTCATCAGTCCTGGATCCGGATGCCATAGGCTGTAACTTTTTTCTCATACTTGCTTCCAGGAGGCTCATTAGCCTACGCTCCTTAAAATACATGAAACTTAAGATCCTGGATGCCAGTTTGTGGGTTATGGCCGCCAGTATATTTTATAGCTGGTCCTTGCTATTTCTTATTCTGGTTTTTATCGCCATATACATTTATGAGCCCAAGAGTTTAAAAAATTGGCTGGTACCGCTGGTAGGGATCACTTCTTTTGTCTTGATCTGGAACGCCATTTTAATTCTGGCGGGGAAAGAGGGTTTTTTTCTGGAACACTACAGTTTTAATATTGGAGACTGGAAAGAGATGCTTCAAAACTGGACCTTGAGTTCGAAACTTATCTTGTTTATTGTTTTGATCACTATTACGGGACTGGCAGTATTTCTCAAATCCGGCAAACTTGGATTAGGGCGGATCATCAATTTACGTGTGATATCTATCTATCTTACGCTCAGTTTTCTGGTTGTAATATTGAGTTTAACGGATGGGAAATTTCCCATACTTATCACTTTCTTCCCAGCTGCAGTATTCCTGGGGAAATACACGGAAATGATCAAAAGGAAAAACATAAGAGAACTCAGCCTAAGCGGAGCAATGCTCTTGTCAATTTTGATTTTTGTACTTGATATTCTATTTAAATAAAAGATACCTTTGCAAAAACTTTATCACTTATGTTCAGCGAAGAAGCCTTTAAGATTTTCGAACAAAGTATTGAGAAATACCACGTCCTGGACAAGGTAGACCAACCCCTTATCAACCCATACCCTATAGGGGAAATTGAACATCTGTTATTCAGAAAAAATTGGATAGATACGGTTCAATGGCACTTTGAAGATTTAATCCGCGATCCGGACATTGAACCCGTAAAGGCCCTCGAACTCAAACGTAAAATCGATGCCAGTAATCAGGAAAGAACGGATTTGGTAGAATACATTGATAGCTATTTTCTGCAAAAATACGCTGAGGTCGATATCAAGGAGACCGCCACGATAAATACGGAGTCTCCTGCATGGGCAATAGACCGCCTATCCATTCTCGCCCTCAAAATTTATCACATGAAGGAAGAAACGGAGAGAACCGATGCTTCGGAAGAGCACCTAAATACCTGTACAAATAAATTGAGAACACTTCAGGAGCAGAAAAAAGACCTCTCAACAGCTATAGACCAACTACTTGCCGATATTGAAAGCGGTAAAAAATATATGAAGGTGTACAAACAAATGAAAATGTACAACGACGAGGAGTTAAACCCTGTTTTACGTGGACAAAAACAAGGATGAGTATTTGTTGGTAATACGTCTATCGGCCATGGGGGACGTGGCAATGACCGTCCCTGTACTTCTCGCGCTGATCAGGGAAAATCCCAATTTAAAATTACTGGTTCTTACAAGACCATTTTTTGCTCCAATATTTGAAAAAGTCCCTAACACATACGTATTCATAGCAGACCTGAAAAACAAACACAAAGGGCTGTTGGGAATATACCGCCTAGCCGCGGAATTGAAGAAACTTCGGCTTAGGGGTGTGGCCGACCTCCACAACGTATTGCGAACCAAGCTGTTAAAACTCTTTTTTACAGGAAAGCGAGTTCCTTTTATTCAGATAAATAAGGGTCGAAGGGAGAAACGAATCATAACCTCCTGGCGTAATAAGGAATTAAGCCCATTGAAGTCTACACATGAAAGATATGCAGACGTTTTCAGGGCTCTGGGATATACAATAACACTTAACCGAGAAGATGTTCTGAAAACTTGTGATCCGACAAAAGCTGTGAATTCTTTTCTTAATTCAAAAAACAAAAAACTAATTGGCATCGCTCCTTTTGCGGCATTCACGGGTAAGATGTACCCAATAAATCTAATGGAAAAAGTCCTGGAGAAATTAAATAATACTGATAAGTATAAAATAATATTATTCGGGGGAGGAAAGGAAGAAGCTATGAGCTTGAGATACATGGCAGAAAAATATACCAATTGTTTTGAAGCAATAGGGAAATTGAGCTTTTCAGATGAAATCTGTCTTATCTCTCATTTAAAATTGATGGTATCAATGGATAGTGGCAACGGCCACCTGTCCGCTATGTACGGTATTCCAACCGTTACCATTTGGGGCATCACACATCCCTGCGTTGGCTTTGCCCCTTTTGGGCAGCCTATGAGGAATAGTATCGTGGCAGACAGGGGTAAGTACCCCATGATTCCAACCTCAGTTTACGGAAATAAATACCCAAAGGGTTACGAAAAGGTAATGGAATCCATAGATCCTCAAATGGTATACTCCAAAATAGAAGCGGTACTTAAAGAATAGTCTTTACACCAATTGTGTTTCTGCTATAGATTTTAAGTATTGTTTTATTTGCTGCATATAATGGTATCCAAGCATTTTGCTGTTTCCTTCAACCATTAGTACTCTAATACCTATATATGAGGCGATCAGGAATGAAGCGACACCCTCACTGTCTACATGGCGTGCAATATAACCGTCTGTCTTTCCTTTTTGGAGTGTAGTTACGAGGTTTACTTCCCATACCTTATAGATGTCCTTCAGATATTTTGAGATCTCATCATTTCGGCCATTAAATTCTGTTATAAAATTCCCCAGTACAAAACCGTAATCAAGTTCATTGTGTTCTGCCGTTGCCAGAGCATTTTCAAAACAGCGATCTATGGATGAAAGGGGATCCGCTTTGCCTTCAATAGGTTCTATCATCAGATTGTAAACCTTTCTCACAACCATATTTTGGACAATACTGATAAAGAAATCTTCCTTGGATTGAAAATGGTAGTAAAAAGCACCTTTTGACAAGTCGAGCTCCTTCAGGATATCATCTATACTGGTATTGTAGTATCCTTTTTTGTAAAATAATTCAAGGCCTTTAGTCTGCATCCTCTGCATGGTTGCCATGCGTTTTATATTCTTATCCATCAGATTTGGGTTTTAAGTTAAAAAGACCATGAGGTCTATAACAAAGAACCCTCGAACCCTTTTTTTACTTAATACAGCAGGGTGAACCCTCCTAAATAATCGATAAGAAGTTAAAATTCGGATGAAATACACAATTCTGACCTATATCAACCGACCACTTGGTCGGTTTTTTTTCTCGATGAAAGGCAAAATAGGGGTAAAATTGAGGTATAAATAAAGAAAATAACTTAAAGAATGAAGGCGTTCTAGGTTACAACCCCCTGACAACTACTACCTGCACCGGCCGTACACCCGTAACAGTGCTGAGAAATAATAATATTGCGATTCTGTAGGATATCTTCATTGTATTCTCGAATGTGCTGGACTTTGCTGGCCACTTTTAAATCGAGCATCTGGTTAAAATCACAATCATATAACCACCCATCCCAACTTACTGAAATTGTGTTAGTGCACATTACGTTTTGTACAGCTGAAGGGTTGTAAGCATCTACAAGTGAAATCATATAATCGTCATAGTTTTCCGAAGCGATTAAATAATCCAGAAACCTGGAGATAGGTAAATTTGTAATCGCAAAAAGGTTGTGAAAACTAATGTCAAAATCTTCCTTAAGTGCTTTTTTAAAATCCCGTTCCATTGCTGCCTGGTCTGAAGGAAGAAAGGCCCCCGAAGGATTGTAAACGAGATCGAGTCGAAGTGGACTATCCGGCATGCCATATCCAACTGCATTTAATTCCTGAAGCGCTTTTATCGACTTATCAAAAACACCATCTCCCCGCTGTTTGTCTGTTTTACCCTTGGTGTAATGGGGCATTGAAGAGACCACATGGATATTGTGTTTTTTAAAAAATTGAGGGAGATCGTGATACTTTTTGTTTGCCCGAATTATGGTCAGATTGGAGCGAACTATAAAGTCCTTGATACCAGCCTTGGAAGCTTCTTCCACAAACCAGCGAAAATCAGGATTCATTTCCGGTGCTCCGCCGGTTAGGTCGAGAGTATGTGCTCCGGTATTTCGTATCACCTCCAGGCATAATTCCATAGTTTCCCTGGTCATGATTTCCTTCCTGTCAGGCCCGGCATCTACATGACAATGTTCGCAAACCTGGTTGCACATATACCCTACATTGATCTGAAGGATCTCAAGATTCCTCGGCTTTAAAGGAAACTCACCAATCTCTGCAATCTTATCTTTAAAATAAGGTAGTTCTCCTTCTTCAAATAGTCCCCCGTTGAGTATCTCTAGTTGCCTGTTATGGTCAGCTAATTCTAAATGCCTTGCTTTTAGCGATTTTGTTGCCATTCTAAAGTTTTCGATAGATGTTCGAAAGTAAGATTCTAGGAATCTTTACTTACATGCTTAATTTGTTGTATTTATTCATCATTTGAACTCCGTGTACCAACGTAGCTCCACTTTCAATCGCAGCGCCCGCATGCACCGCCTCCATCATTTCCTCTTTTGTTATTCCTCTTTGCAAACCGTCTTTGGTGTAGGCGTCTATGCAATAAGGGCATTTCACCACATGGGACACGGCCAGTGCAATCAGGGACTTTTCCCTGGCAGATAGAGCACCTTCTTCAAACACTTTGTTGTAATAATCAAAGAATTTGGTGCCCAACTCCTCACTCCACTCTGTGATGTTTCCAAATTTTCTTAAATCTGATGGGTCATAATAGGAATTTGCCATTTTATAAAATTTTTTGAATATCAAAAGTAACTATTATGAGAGGGAATACATCCTGAGCTTCTTTTTTTCTGATTACTCCTAATTTCTAATCAATTTCAAAGTTCTAATATGATCTCCGGTTTTCTTTGTCGACAGAATTCATCAAACTTACAAGGAAGTCGATGAGGTATAGCCTTAATTTTAATTCAAATTCCGGTAATTCATGGCACTCTTGGAGCTGAGTAATGATTTTGATGTAAACCGACCTTGCGGTCGGTTGCTTTTGTTGGTCTTATGTCTGTGAAGACATCCTTTGTCGGCTGATCTACAAATTTTACGGATAAATAGTTTGTTTTTAGGATTTTAGGAGGAGGACTTTATATAGAACAGACCAGGTAGTTTGTATTATTATGGTAAGATTATTAAAGCAAGCTGCATATATGCTTAATTTTAACTAGTTTTTTGGATATGAATTTCACTGATCTACAAAACAAGAGTATCGGACTCGTTTTATCGGGAGGCGGGGTACGGGGGATGGCTCATATTGGGGCGCTTAAGGCCCTGAAAGAACACCAAATAGAAGCTAAAGTTATTGCCGGAAGTAGTGCAGGTGCCTTAATTGGGGCTTTGTACGCCGGGAACAGGGATATTGAGGACATGCTGGCTTTTTTTAAAGAGACTCCTCTTTTTAAATATAACTTCCTTACCATAAATAAGCCAGGGTTAGTAGATACAGAAAGGTATTACGACATTTTTAAAACCTATATCCCATTTGAGAGCTTTGAGTCCCTGAACAAAAAACTATATGTCGTGACTACCAATTTACTGAAAGGACAAGAAGAGATTTTTTCTCAGGGAGAACTCATTATGCCACTTCTGGCATCTGCAGCCCTGCCTCCTGTTTTTAGTCCGGTTGAAATGAAAAACTCCCTTTATGCAGATGGCGGAATTATGAATAATTTCCCGACAGAACCATTGCAGGGCCAGGCAGAGATTGTTATTGGGAGTAATGTGTCAGTAATTAGGGAGGTCAATAAAAAAGAGATCACTTCCTCTTTTCAGCTGGCTTCGCGGACTACCAGTCTAATGGTTTACGCCATTAATAGACAGAAGATCAGGAATTGTGATCTGGTTTTTGAGCCTTCAGAAGTAGAACAAATTGGCGTTCTGGATAAAAAAGGCATTGAAAAGGCTTACCAAATAGGGTATGACCACGCTTCAAGAGTGCTGGAAGACCTTCTTCAGAGAGCCTGAATCCTTTAAAAGGCTATACGTCATCGTAATCGATCTTCAGAGTTGGGGTTAAAGGATGCGACTGGCAGGTAAGTATAAACCCTTCTTCAATTTCGCTATCGGTAAGGATTTGGTTTTTTACCATTTCAGCTTTTCCCTCTGTAACTCTGGCAATGCACGTGCTGCAAACCCCACCCTGACAAGAGTAAGGAGCATCAATATCTTCGTTTAAGACCGCATCGAGGACAATTTTCTTTTTGTCCATGACAAAGGAGAATACTTCGTCATCAAGGGTTACTTCCATCTTTGTTTCTCCCTCTAAATCAGAAAGATCTTCTTCCTGGGAAGTCGTAAACAATTCGAAGTGGATCTTGTCATCAGCAACTTCATTTTTTTCTAAAGTTTCTTTGACGTTGTTAATCATCCCTTCAGGGCCACAGATATAAAAGTGATTGAAATTGCGATCCGCAAACTTGTTTTTAACGATCAGGTTGACAATCGATCCGTCAATTCTCCCCTGCAGCGCATCTTCTTCCCTAGATCTACTATAGATAAAATTCACTGCGAATCTATCTTTGTGCTTTTTTGAGAGTTCCTCTATTTTCTCCCGATACATAGTCTCTTCCGGGGACTGATTCCCATAAACGAGCACAAAAGTATTATCTGGATTGCTGTCCAGAGCGCTTTCAATAATACTCATTATTGGGGTTATACCGCTTCCGGCAGCAAAGGCGCAAATATTTTGACCTTTTTCAGTAGATGTAAATACAAAGTGACCTTTCGGAGGCATCACCTCTATGGAGTCACTCTCCTTGAGGCTATCATTTGCCCAGGTAGAAAAAGTACCACCTTCCACTCTTTTTATTCCTACGGTCAATTCTGATTCTGAAGGGGCACTCGATATAGAATAAGCACGTCGAACTTCCTTGCCATCAATTTCTTGTTTTAAGGTGAGATGTTGCCCGGCATCAAATCGAAACTTATCTTTGAGATCGCCAGGTACTTGAAGGGAAATAGCAACTGAACTTGGGGTTAAAGACCTTACAGCTGATACTTTAAGGGAATAAAACGTACTCATCTTGCAATTTTTTTGCAAAACTAAGGAATGGGAGAGTAAAATAAATACATTTCAATAAATATCTCACTTTTGTAACAAATACTATATTTGGCGGACTAATCCAGAAAATTGAATTGACCAACCCTTATGTTAAAACACTTTTTTACCCTTCAGTGGAAGTCCTTTTTCCGCGCCGCTTCGTTTAAAACCAATCTCGCTTTCAAGATCCTGATGATTTTTGGAGCTATTTATTTTATCCTGGTTTTCCTCGCTTTGGGATTCGGATCCTTTTTTATCATTAAAAAACAAGGTCTCGGTGATCCATTGCGTGTGGTGAATCAATTCATGATCTACTATTTGGTGGGGGATCTCTACGTTCGGTATGTTTTTCAAAAAATGCCGATCCTGAACATCAAACCACTACTGTACATGCCGTTTAAAAAGAGTCAGGTTGTAAAATACTCGCTCGGGAAGACGGTTTTTTCCTTCTTTAACTGGATGCATGCCTTTTTCTTTATTCCTTTTTCTGTAGTTCTGATCACACAAGACTACGATCCATTTGCGGTAATTTGCTGGCATGTGGCCATCATGGCTTTATTCTTTTGCAATAACTTCCTGAATATCATGATGAATAACCAGGACCGTGTATTCTATCCCATGGTAGCCATCCTGGCTGTCCTCGGAATTTGTCAATACAACGGATGGTTTGACATCACACTCTATACGGCACCTGTTTTCAACGCCTTCTTTGATTTGCCTTATGCCCCGCTTTATAGCTTGATTCCGTGTTTACTTCTTTTAGGCCTAACGGTGGCATCCTTTGTTTATTTCAGAAAGCACATGTACCTCGATGGCGGCCTGGCTTCAAAGCATACGGAAGCAAAAACGGAAGACTTTACATGGCTTAATCGTTTCGGAAACCTGGGGACCTTTTTGAAGAACGACATTAAACTGATTAAACGAAATAAGCGATCAAAGACTTCCGTGATCATGGGCGTCCTTTTTATTTTTTACGGCCTGCTATTTTTTACCGGAAGTCTTGAAGTGTATGAAGGGCCGGTATGGGGTATTTTTGCCGGAATTTTTATTTCGGGAGGATTCCTCTTCAGCTTTGGACAATTTGTACCTAGTTGGGACAGTTCTTACTACCCCTTGATGATGAGCCAGAATATTCAATACAGGGAGTATCTTGATTCTAAATGGTATTTAATTGTGATTGCCACCATCCTTAGTACGCTTCTGGCATCGTTCTACCTCTATTTTGGCTGGCAGGCTTACCTGGCAATCGTCGTTGGTGCAATTTATAACATTGGCGTAAACTCATACCTGGTTTTATGGGGCGGGGCCTATATCAAAACCCCCATCGATCTTACATCAAACAAGAAAGCCTTTGGAGACAAGCAGGCATTCAATGTAAAAACAATGTTACTCACAATACCTAAATTGCTGCTCCCGCTAGTCTTTTTTGCTTTGGGTTATTACCTGATCAATCCTGTTGCCGGATATCTGGCTGTTGCCTTATCTGGAGTGCTTGGCTTTGTGTTCAAGAACCAGGTTTTTAAGTTGATCGAGAAGATCTACAAAAAGGAGAAGTACAAAACGCTTTTAGCATATAAACAAACATCTTAAAATTCATAGTTCAGAATGATTACAGTTCAAGACATTACTAAAACATATGGGACACAAACGGTTTTAAACATCCCATCCCTTGAAATTCCTAAAGGTCAGAGTTTTGGACTGGTTGGAAACAACGGGGCCGGTAAAACCACTTTATTCAGCCTTCTTCTTGACCTAATTCAGCCTACCACCGGAAAGATCATAAATAATGAGGTGCAGGTTGATATCAGCGAAGCATGGAAACCGTTTACCTCGGCATTTATCGATGAAACATTTCTTATCGGCTACCTGACCCCGGAAGAGTATTTTTATTTTATCGGAGAGTTAAGAGGCCGCAACAAGGCAGACGTAGACAGCCTGGTCGGAAATTTTGAGAATTTTTTCCACGGGGAGATCCTGGGGCAGAAGAAGTATCTAAGAGATCTCTCCAAAGGGAATCAGAAAAAGGTGGGAATAGTAGCTTCTTTTATCGGAGACCCCGAAGTGGTTATCCTCGATGAACCTTTTGCGAACCTGGACCCCACCACACAAATCAGATTAAAACAGATCATAAGAGAGCTCGCCGAAAACAGAGAAGTGACTGTACTGGTGTCTAGTCACGATCTAATTCATGTCACCGAGGTATGCGAGCGAATTGTAGTCTTGAACAAAGGCGAGATCGTCAAAGATATTCAAACCTCACCTCAGACACTTAAGGAATTGGAAACCTTTTTCGCCGGCTAATTATACGGAGTTCTCACACGTCTTTATCCCCGGATTTGAATTCGGGGAAATTATGTGTGCATTTTATCGAGTAGATACATAATAAACGGGCGCTTTTACAGTTTACATAGGGTACGAACATCACGAAATTTGAAGCTTCGAAATAGAATTCATATCCTCTGGCTTTCCGCTATCCTTCTGGTGAGCTCCTGCTCAACCAAAAAAGACGCTTTTGTCAACCGCAACTGGCATGCTCTGAACACCAAATACAATGTACTGTACAATGGCAATCTTGCCTTTGAAGAAGGGCGGGAGCAATTAAATGAATCTTATCGGGACAATTACTGGGAAGTTTTACCGGTGGAACGCCTTGAGGTTAAAGATGAAATAAAACTCGATTCGGAAGATAACAATCCAAATTTTGAAAGAGCCGAGGACAAAGCCACCAAGGCGATACAAAAGCACAGTATGGAGATCGGGAATCAGGAACGCAATCCTCAGACCGATGAGGCTTTCCTGCTTTTAGGGAAGGCACGCTACTTTGATCAGCGATATGTCCCTGCCATTGAAGCATTTAATTACGTATTGCAAAAATACACCGAGAGCAATAAGTTAAATGAGGCTACTATCTGGCGTGAAAAGACCAATATTCGCCTCGAAAATGAGGAACTCGCGATTAAAAACCTGAAGAGGCTGCTCAAATTTGAACGCCTCAAAGATCAGGAATACGCAGATGCCCGAGCCATGATGGCCCAGGCGTATATAAACTTAAACGCTCCCGATACAGCCATACAGCAACTTAAAATCGCTTCGGCCTACACCGGAAAGAAAGCAGAAGAAGGGCGGTATTATTTTATCATAGGGCAGTTGTATAATCAGCTCGGATTCAGGGACAGTGCAAACATTGCATTCGATAAAATTATTGATCTGGGACGCAGTACACCTCGAGTGTACTGGGTAAATGCGCATTTACAGAAAATAAGGAATATCGAAGTAGATGAAAATAATAAAGAAGAACTGCTCGAATACCTCACCTGGCTTGAGATAAACAGGGAAAACCGGCCATTTCTGGATAAGATCTTTAGAGAAATAGCAGTATATCACAATACCCTGGAGCAGGATAGCCTTTCTTTGGCTTATTACAAAAAATCCCTCGCGGCTGCCAACAATACTCCTCAATTACTGGCCCTTAACTACGAAGATCTCGCGGAGTATCACTTTGATAAAAACAAATACAAGATCGCAGGGGCTTACTATGACAGTGTCCTTCCTAATTTACCTGAGAACAGCAAAAAATACAGGGCTATTCGAAAGAAGCTGGATAATCTGGAAGATGTGATCACCTACGAAAATACGGTTCAATACGCTGATAGTGTGATCTCCATTTACAAGATGCCACTAGCCGAAAGGGAGGCTTATTTTCAGGCCTATATCGATCAGCTAAAAGCTAAGGCTGAAGCAGAAATTGCCAAGGAAGAGGAAAAGCTCAGTGTCGGATTTGCCGCCTTTGAAAATTCAAAAGGAGGAAAGGAGAATAAGGGGAAATTCTATTTCTACAATATCACCAGTCTGGGATATGGTAAAACTGAATTTAAAAGAAGATGGGGAAACAGGACTATAGAAGATAACTGGCGGTGGAGCAGTAAGGCAAGTACACGAGCCCTCGACGCAGATGAAACCGACATGACCGCCTTAAACGAGGCCTCAGAAGAACTAACCGAAGATCAAAAGTATTCCCTTGAGTATTACCTGGAAAAAGTTCCTAAAAGCGAGACGGTGATCGACAGTTTGTCCAGGGAACGCAATTTTGCAAATTACCAGTTAGGGCTTATATATAAGGAAAAGTTTAAAGAAAACCTTCTGGCAGCCGGAAAACTCGAAAATGTATTAAAATCAGAGCCCGAAGAACGACTGATATTACCTTCAAAATACAACTTGTTTAAAATTTACGAGCAAGTTGGCAGTCCCCTGGCGATAGATATGAAGGAGAACATCATTAAGAATCATTCCAGTTCGCGATATGCCGAAATCCTTCTTAACCCAAGAGCAGTTTTAGAAGCCTCAGAAGATGGTCCTGAAGCTCAGTATTCAAGGCTTTATTCCCTTTTTGAAGAACAGGAATTCCTCAGAGTGATCACAGGGGCGGAAGAAACGATTAACCGATTTACCGGCGATCCCATTGTACCAAAATTGGAAATGCTGAAAGCTACAGCAATAGGAAGATTGCAGGGCTTTAAAGAATTTAAGGAAGCCCTCAACTACGTAGCGCTGAATTATCCCAATCAGCCTGAAGGGAAGAAAGCACAGCAGATGGTAGCGGAACAATTGCCTAAATTGGAACCTAACGGTTTTTCTTCGGAAAATGTTGAGCCGAAGGGGAACTGGAAAGTGGTCTTTCCTTTTAAAAGAAGCAATGATGAGGCTGCGGTAAGACTGTTGAAACGCCTACGGTTAACCATAGACGATTTGAGGTATTCCAACATTGTATCTAAAGACATTTATAATCTTGAAGATGAATTCGTTGTGGTTCATGGATTCAAGTCGAGAGATTTTGCTTTGGGATTTACTGAGCTACTAAAAAACAACAAAGATTACCGAATCCGTAATGAGAATTTTGTAATTTTATCTGATAACTATAAGACGATACAAGTTCACAAGAATTTAAAAGATTACCGAAGACTCAATTTAACCCCAAAACCCTAGATCCATGTTTTCAGATAACAAAAAACCCAAAGCTATGACTGAATTAGGAGGACAACCCAACAGAATTGAAAAGCACACTAAAATTAAGGGCGATATCGTTTCCGAAGCTGATTTCAGAATCGATGGTAAGCTAAATGGAAACCTCAAGACCTCCGGTAAAGTTGTCATTGGCAAGGATGGCTATATCCACGGTAAAGTGGAATGCCTAAATGCTGATATAGAAGGCAATTTTAATGGTGAATTACTGGTTTCTGAACTTCTCACATTAAAATCATCTGCCTTTATAGAGGGAAATGTGGCAGTTTCAAAATTAGCAGTAGAACCCGGGGCAACCTTTAATGCCTCATGTACCATGAAAGGAAAAGGCGCAGTAAGCACTTCCGCAGGAAATCAGTCGGCCAGCACAGACTCCTCCTCCTCCTCCTCAGCTTACAAATCGACTGCGGTCCAAAACAAAAATGAACCAGCAAAAGCCTCCTAAGGGAAAGAGTCCGCTTAAAAATATCGCTATTCTATCCGGAATCGGAATAGAAATGGGGATGATTATCTATTTGGCAGCTCAGGGTGGAATCTGGCTTGATGAACACTATCAAACAGAAAAAAGAGTTTTTACAGCTATCGCAACAATTTTTGGGGTGGCAATTGCCATCTATGTTGTACTCCTGCAATTGAAAAGAATTAAGTATTGATGAAATCGCAGAAGCTGTTAATTTCTTTTCTTTTAGTTCTTACTTCCACACTTGCACTTGCTCTATGGCTGCATTTGCAATTTCAACAGTACTTTTCTATCGAAAAATGGTCAGATATGTTGCTGCTGTCCTATCTGTTGAATCTTATTCTGGCGGCTGTTATCTTTCTGATATTGTTCAGCTTAAGAAAGAAGTTTAAGAATCAGATCGGGTTTTTATACATGGGGGGAAGCCTGTTGAAATTCCTTGTCTTCTTTGTCGTTTTTTATCCCGAATATCGATCCGATGATTTGCTGACTAAATCTGAATTTGCAGCATTCTTTATTCCCTACTTATTGTGTTTGATATTGGAAACGGTTTACACCGCCAAAATCCTTCAAAAAGAAACCTAAGGGAATGCCTTCAAAGCACTCATCAATAGGCAGTAAAATAAACTTCTAAATGCTTTTTTCTTTTTGGGAGAATAGCTTACATTTGCACCGATTTTTAGAGACCCGCATTCAAAGGTGATATGAGAAGACTTTTTACTGTAAAACTTTTATTATTTAGTATTTTTTTCCTTGGTCATAATGCAATTGCTTCAGCAAAAGAAGAAGCTTCTGACGGATCAAAAAAAGATATTAAAACCGAGATTAAGGAATACATAGATCATCACCTTAAAGATTCACACGATTTTTCCATTTTTTCCTATACCAAAGATAACGGAGAGCATGTTTACGTTGGGATACCGTTACCTGTAATTCTATGGGATAACGGGTTAAAGGTCTTTTCATCCACAGCATTCCATCACGGAGAGACTATCGCTGAGGCAGGAGGGGATTACTACGCTCTTGAACACGGGAAAATATATAAGACTGATGCTGAAGGAAATCTTTCTCATGATGAGGAAGGACACATTACAAACCCGAAACCTATCGATTTTTCCATCACCAAGAATGTGATGATGATGGTAATAACAGGTTTGCTAATGCTTTGGCTATTTTCCAGTTTAGCACGGTCATACGCGAAAAACAACGGAGTACCTACCGGAGCAGGCAGGTTTTTTGAGCCGATTGTGATTTATATCAGGGATGATATTGCAAGACCCACTATAGGAGAGAAGAGGTATAAAAAATATATGCCTTTTCTATTGACCATTTTCTTCTTTATTTGGTTTTTGAACATGTTTGGGCTTACCCCTCTTGGGATAAATGTAACAGGTAATATCGCCATCACTTTTGGGTTAGCCTTATTGACTTTCCTGATTACTAATTTTACCGGAACAAAAGACTATTGGAAGCATTTAGTGGATCCCTTGGGAGATGCCATGCCGTGGTATGGAAAAATTCCGATTTATATCATATTAGTGCCCATCGAATTGTTGGGTCTTATTATAAAACCCTTTGCACTCTTGATTCGTTTGTATGCAAACATGCAAGCCGGACACATAGTTTTGATGAGTTTGATCGGGTTGATGTTCATATTTAAAAGTTGGATTGGTAGTCCACTGTCATTTTTATTGGCATTTGCGATTACCTTGATTGAAGTGCTGGTAGCCCTTTTACAGGCTTATATCTTTACGATGTTATCGTCTCTTTATTTTGGCTTCGCCTCGGAGGAGCACGATCATCACGAAGAAGAAACAGAATTGGCACATTTATAAGTGAGGTTTCCCTTTCAGGGAATTGAAAAATTGAATTTTAATTTTAAACTAGATAGAGTATGGAAATTCCAGTAATGGTAGGTGCAGGTTTGGTAGTAATTGGCGTTGGTATTGGCATCGGGAGAATCGGTGGTTCTGCTATGGAAGCTATTGCCCGTCAGCCAGAGGCCTACGGAAAGATTCAAACAGCGATGCTTATTGTAGCGGCGCTTATTGAAGGTATTGGTTTTGCGGCCCTTTTTGCCGTTTAAACAGAGCTACTAAAGGAGAAGGCCATGACGGTTGGTCATGGCCCTCCTTAGTTTAAAATTTCAGGTTTAAAGAAGATTAGTATGGAAAAATTGTTAAATGACTTTTCGTTCGGCTTGTTTGTATGGCAGACATTGCTTTTCGTTTTGCTGCTCGGGTTGCTTTACAGATTCGCATGGAAGCCTATTCTCAATGCAATAAATGACAGAGAAGAAGGAATAAAGAATGCTTTAGCTGCTGCTGAGGATGCTAAAAAGGAGATGCAGAACGTCACGGCCGATAGCGAAAAGTTACTGCAAGAAGCACGTGGTGAACGTGAAGCCATGTTGAAAGAGGCAAGAGAGATCAAGGAAAAAATGGTTTCTGATGCAAAGGACCAGGCCAAAACCGAAGGTGACAAGATGATTGCCCAGGCTAAGGCGACAATTGAAAGTGAAAAAAAGGCCGCTGTGGCAGAAATTAAGAATCAGGTTGCTGAACTTTCTGTGCAGATCGCTGAGAAAGTGCTCAAGGAAGAATTGACCAATAAAGACAAACAGTTGAAATTGGTCGACAATATGTTGGGCGATATTAAATTGAATTAATCCCATGAACGAAGCAAGAGCGGCAGCGCGTTATGCCAAGGCAATTCTGGACTTTGCGATTGAGCAGAAAAAGACCGATATCCTGGAAAAGGATATGAGGGCTATTACTGAAACTATCGGCACAAGTAAGGAGTTAAGAGAGATGCTGGCGAGTCCCGTTTTAAAGGGAGAGATGAAGAAAAAAGCTCTGCTGTCTGTCTTTAAGGGCACTGATGTTATCACCGAAGGTCTGATCGATTTGCTGCTTCAAAACAAAAGAATCGGCCTCCTCAATGAGGTAGCCATCAAATATATTATCCTCAATGAAAACCTTAAAGGACAGGGTGTAGCTTTTGTGACTACTGCAGTTCCGCTTTCGGGAGAATTGGAGAAGAGGGTTCTGAAAGAAGTATCTAAACTTACAGGCAACAAAGTTGTGCTGAAGAATAAGGTTGATAAAAGCATCGTTGGCGGATTTATCCTTAGAGTAGGGGATTTGCAATACGATGCGAGTATCTCTAATAAATTAAATTCCATTAAAAGAGAATTTACAAAAAGCATATAAATTTTAATTGCGAAGACAGGGAAGTGTTAACCCCTTGCTTCGTTCAATATTTTAAATCATATGGCAGGAGTTAAAGCCGCAGAAGTATCGGCGATCTTAAAAAAACAATTATCTGGCTTCGAAGCTAAAGCAAGCTTGGATGAAATTGGAACCGTTCTTCAGGTAGGAGATGGTATTGCCCGTGTTTACGGACTTTCCAATGCACAATACGGAGAGTTGGTAGAGTTTGAGGGTGGACTGGAAGGTATCGTTCTCAACCTTGAAGAAGATAACGTTGGGGTAGTATTACTCGGACCTTCAAGAGAAATTAAAGAAGGAACAACAGTAAAGAGAACTCAGCGAATTGCCTCTATCAATGTAGGAGAGGGTATCGTAGGAAGGGTAGTAGATACTCTCGGTAACCCTATCGATGGTAAGGGTCCGATCTCAGGGAAGACTTATGAAATGCCACTGGAGAGAAAAGCTCCCGGGGTTATCTTCCGTCAACCTGTAAACGAGCCACTTCAGACAGGAATTAAAGCGATTGACGCTATGATTCCAGTAGGTCGGGGGCAACGTGAATTGGTGATTGGAGACCGTCAGACTGGGAAAACCACAGTTTGTATCGACACCATCATCAACCAAAAAGAATTCTTTGATGCCGGCAATCCTGTATATTGTATCTATGTGGCCATTGGACAGAAAGCCTCAACAGTTGCAAACATTGCAAAGACTCTTGAAGATAAAGGAGCTTTAGCTTATACTACTATTGTAGCCGCCAATGCTTCAGATCCTGCACCTATGCAGGTTTATGCCCCTTTCGCAGGTGCAGCAATCGGTGAATTCTTCAGGGATAGTGGTCGTCCTGCTTTAATTATTTACGATGACTTGTCTAAACAGGCCGTTGCATACCGGGAGGTTTCATTATTGCTTAGACGTCCACCGGGACGGGAAGCGTATCCCGGAGATGTTTTCTACCTCCATTCAAGGTTGTTAGAAAGAGCAGCAAAGGTTATCGATGATGATGCTATTGCAAAGAACATGAACGATTTGCCTGAACCCCTTAAGCCAATGGTTAAGGGAGGAGGGTCTCTTACAGCATTACCTATAATTGAGACTCAGGCTGGTGACGTATCCGCATATATTCCAACCAATGTGATCTCTATTACAGACGGACAGATATTCCTTGAGCAGGATTTATTTAACCAAGGTGTCAGACCCGCAATTAACGTTGGGATATCCGTATCACGGGTAGGGGGATCAGCTCAGATTAAGTCGATGAAAAAGGTAGCGGGAACCCTGAAGTTAGACCAGGCTCAGTTCCGCGAACTGGAAGCGTTTGCGAAATTCGGCTCCGATCTTGATGCCGCAACGCTCAATGTAATTGAAAAAGGTCGAAGGAATGTTGAGATCCTGAAACAGGCCCAGAACGACCCCTTTACGGTTGAGGATCAGGTAGCGATCATATTCGCCGGATCCAAAAACCTCTTAAGGGATGTGCCGGTTGAAAAGGTAAAAGATTTTGAACAGGATTATCTGGAATTCTTAAATGCCAAGCACAGAGATACACTTGACGCCTTAAAAGCTGGTAAACTTACTGATGAAATTACGGATACATTATCAGCTGTTTGCAAAGATTTGGTCAAGAAATATAAAAGCTAAACTCAGCAGAAGATAAAAAATGGCAAACCTAAAGGAAATACGGAATAGAATAGCTTCGGTTTCTTCAACCATGCAGATCACCAGTGCCATGAAAATGGTATCTGCTGCTAAGTTGAAAAAAGCACAGGATGCGATCACCGCCATGCGTCCGTATGCCAATAAATTAACTGAGTTATTGCAAAACCTAAGTGGCAGCCTGGATGCTGATACGGGAAGCGCATATGCAGAAGAGCGTCCGGTAAATAAAGTACTTCTTGTTGCTATCACTTCAAATCGCGGCTTATGTGGGGCCTTTAATTCCAATATTGTCAAGGAGAGTATTTCACTAATGTCGAATACCTTCAAAGATCAGGAAGTTCATTTTGTGACCGTTGGAAAAAAGGGAACCGATCTACTGAAGAAGAAGAACAAAGTGATAGCAGATCACAGCAAGGTCTATGACGACCTTTCTTTTGACAATGTGGCTCAAATTGCTGAGGAATTAATGGATTACTACCTCGATGGGTCGTACGATAAGATTGTATTGGTTTACAACAAGTTTAAGAATGCAGCCACTCAGATTTTAATGACAGAGCAATTTCTCCCAATCGTGGCGGAAAAGTCGGAGTCAAAAAACTCGGTGGATTACATTTTTGAGCCTGAAAAGGAACAAATCGTGATGGAACTCATTCCAAAATCACTAAAAACCCAGTTGTACAAAGCAGTGAGGGATTCTTTTGCCAGTGAACACGGCGCCCGAATGACGGCAATGCACAAGGCGACAGATAATGCTTCAGAACTGAGAGATCAGTTGAAATTGACATACAACAAGGCTCGACAAGCGGCAATCACTAACGAAATCCTTGAAATCGTAGGAGGTGCGGAAGCGTTGAATAATTAAATAAATACCATTATACCATGTAAAACCCCAACCGATGTTGGGGTTTTCTTTTTTTCAGTACTTAAGAATAAGTACTTTTGGCACCACTATTGAATATAAATTCAGTAAAAGGATAAATCATGAAAAAAATTCCCTTCTATATAGTTATCATATTATTTGGTTTGTTTGGATGTTCGTCCCAGAAGAAACTTACTTCAGAAGCTCCATTTACTGTAGAAGGAGCAAACTGTCAAGAGTATGCTGCCGGACGGGAAGAAGGAGGCACAGGTTTTACTCTTAAGATTCCCTTAAAGGGCGAGTTGACTTCTATTGATTTTCAACAAGTGTATTTCAGAGGCCATGCAATGCAACCCGAATTATCGACAATTGATGGAGAATCGGTATTAGTGTGCCTATACGAAAATATCAAACCTGATGGAGGGAAAGGCCTTGTGATGCATGCAGATCCTCGAGAAGAGGTAGGAAATCAGCCTCCTGCCATGTTAGGAGAGAAAGAAGAGTTCCCCTTTGAATTAAATGCAGACGAAGCTGTTATTGGATTTTCAGAGATTGGGAAAAAGAAGTTGAACTACTACAAAATTACCGGTATCAAAGAGAAAATACCTGTTCAATATCCCTCCCGTCCCAAAAACTAACTTTGTTGGCAGGCTTTAAATACCTAATTTTAAGCCTTACCTAACATCACTGCGGTTGAGTCTGTTTCAAAAGTTATTTAAACAAACCTTTATATATGGATTGGCAACAGTCTTACCCAGAATGCTGTCATTTATACTGGTTCCTCTTTATACCCAGGTAATGCCCACCGGATCTTATGGAGAAGTCACCCTAATCTTTGCCTGGTTTGCCATATTTAATGTAATTCTTGCCTATGGGATGGAAACAGCATTCTTCCGCTTCTATAACAGTGAGAAAAACACCACCCAGGTAATATCCACTTCCCTTATTTCCCTTACAGGAACTACCTTCGTATTCACTTTTTTAGCCTTGATTTTTCAGGATCAATTGGCCTTATTCCTCAATATTGAAGGACAGTTTATCAAGTATGTCATTTTTATTCTCGCTCTTGATGCTCTTGCGATTATTCCCTTTGCACTATTAAGGGCAAAACAGAATCCTAAACGCTACGCAATCATCAAGATCCTGAATGTGGCGATTAACCTCAGCCTTAATGTTTTTTTCCTGCTTCTACTGCCGGGTCTTGCACAAGACAACTCAGAAGGAGTGCTGGGCATGATCTACAGAAGTGATTTCGAGATCTCATACATTTTTATTTCCAATCTGATCGCAAGTGGATTTACGCTTCTGTTAGTCTCACCAACCTATAAACTGCCTAATTATTCATTTGACAGGAATTTGTGGGCAAAGATGATCAGATACGGACTTCCGGTTATGATAGCGGGTATTGCCTTTACAATAAATGAAGTATTTGATCGAATAATGCTCTCTGAACTCCTGCCTGCTGCCATAGCGAAAAGTGAGATCGGAAAATATTCTGCTTGTTATAAGATCGCCTTGTTTATGACCTTGTTCGCGACAGCATTCCGACTCGGAATAGAGCCTTTTTTTTTCAGCCATTCCAAAACGGAGAACCCACAACGGGCATATGCCCAGATCACTAATTACTTTGTGGTATTAGGGAGTGTAATCTTGCTGGCGGTCGTTGTTTTTTCTGATCCCTTAAAGGTCTTGATAGTTCGAAATTCGGACTACTGGGAAGCCATGCCCGTGGTTCCTATTATTGTCTTAGCTAGTTTTTGTCTGGGGATTTACCACAATTTATCCGTCTGGTATAAGGTAACTGACCGCACCAGATTTGGGGCTTATATTTCTATCACCGGAGCTGTAATTACCATAGTGATCAACTATCTGTTTATTCCTTCAATTGGGTATTACGCATCTGCCTACGCCACCCTTGCTGCTTATGCGAGTATGATGCTGATCTCGTATTATTTCGGGCGTAAATACTATCCGATCCCTTACAATTTCAGGAAGATTTGCTTCTATATGGGAATTTCAATTCTATTCTCAGTTCTTTCATTCTACGTTTTTAACGGGAATATAATAATTGGGTCACTCTTCCTTTTAGTATTTTTACTTCTGGTATACAAATTGGAATACGCCCTTCTCAAACGAATCTTTATAAGAAATGAAAATTAAGATTATAAACAGGTCACATCATTCGCTTCCTGAATACGAAACAGGCTCATCGGCTGGGATGGACCTCCGTGCCCGACTTGAAAATCCCGTAAGCTTGGGACCTCTGGAAAGAAAAGTAATAAATACAGGCTTATTCCTCGAATTACCTGTAGGTTATGAAGCCCAGATCAGACCGAGAAGTGGCCTGGCTGCAAAGCGCGGGATAACGGTGCTTAATACTCCGGGCACCATTGATGCGGATTACAGAGGTGAAATTGGCGTGATTCTTGTAAACCTTTCCCATGAGGCTTTTGTTATTGAAGACGGTGAGCGAATCGCTCAAATGGTGATTTCCAGTCACGAACGAGCTACCTGGGTTGAGGTACAGGAATTATCTGAAACCAGCAGGGGCCAAGGAGGCTTTGGAAGTACTGGAACCCGTTAGCCCTTCTATAGAGGTTAAAATCTCGAATACTATGAAATGGGTATATCTATTCAAATTAGTTCTTCTGATGGCTCTGGTGATGCCTGTCAGGAGTATTGCCCAGGAGGAAGAGAGTGCCGAGATCTCATTAGAAGAAAATACCGACGAATTTCAGGAATTATTTTTTGAGGCCCTTAAACAGAAAGGCATAGAGAATTATGACAAGGCTATTAACGCACTTCTAAAGTGCAAAGAAATTGATCCGCAGAGTCATGTTGTGGATCATGAACTGGCAAAGACGTATCAGCTCAATGATCAGTTTGCTCTGGCACAGGAATACGCTCTTTCGGCATTAAACCAACATGCTGGCAACCTTTGGTACCTCAACACCTATCTTTCTATTGTGGGTTTGGGTGAGAGTAACTTCGACTCCCTAAAAGATCAGATTCCCTTTGACAATGTCAGGCTAAAGGAGAATCTTATTGAGATTTTGGTTGATAAAAAGCAATATGATCTCGCTAAGAGAGTCCTGAAAATAATGAAAAAAAGCGGATTTACAGTTCGCATGACGGCCCGTATGGATGATGCTCAAGCACAGGAAAATCAAGAGGAAGAAGTATTTCAGGCCGATGAAAGTGTAAAAGCAGATGATCCATTGGAGCGATTGATGAACACCTTGCGTACCCACTTAGAAAATGAAGACTACGAAGCCTTAAATACGCTTTCAACTGAGGCTCTTGAAGAGTACCCTTTACAACCTTTTCTGTATTACGCGAAAGGATTGGCACTCAACCAGGCTTCGGATTTCAGGCAAGCAGCAGATTATTTAACAATGGGCCTCGATTTTATATACGAAAACGATAAGTTGACGTTATTGTTTTATACTGAGTTAGCTAAGGCTTACAAGGGTTTAGGTGATACACCTATGGCAAATATGTATCTTAGTAAAATGAAAAATAGGTCATAAGAAGATGGAGATGATAAAAGGTGTGGGTATAAAATTTGGGTTAGGGATAATGCTATTAGCTATGGTATTATCCTGTAAATCCACAAAGGTTCTTTCTGACCAAACTCTCGATGCAAAATTACCGGCGAGAACAATTATCAGGAATCACTATAAAAATACAGTCGATTTTAAAACACTTACCGGAAGACTGAAAATAGATTTTTCTGACGGAGCATCCAATCAGAGCCTGGGAGTAAGTCTCAGAATGGAGAAGGACAAAGCCATTTGGTTAAGTGCCCCATTGGGGGTTGTAAAAGCCATGATTACTCCAAACAGGGTGACCTTCTACAATAAATTGGAGAACAATTACTTTGATGGCAACTTTGAATATTTAAGTCGATTGTTAGGAACGGAACTCGACTATAATAAAGTGCAAAATCTCTTACTCGGGGAAGCTCTTTTTGACCTGAGGGATGATCGATACGAGGTAAGTTTAAATACCACTTCCTATGAACTTAAGCCGGCAAAGTCGATAGAGTTGTTTAAAACACTTTTTATGATTTATCCCGGAAGCTTTAAACTTGCTTCACAGCAGATTTCACAACCCCTTCAAAAGAGACTGCTCGAGATCCGATACAAGGACTATCAGGAAAAAAATAATAAAATTGTTCCAAATTCTGTTGGAATACTGGCCATAGATAATAATCAGCGGAATGTTATTGATATTGAGTATCGCAATATTGAATTCAATACTAAGGTGAGTTTTCCGTATAAGATCCCCAATGGTTACGAAAAGATTGTTTTGAATTGATATGAATACATTCTTTGGACAACGGCTTACTCTCATTCTTACCATATGTTTGCTTTATGGCATCGCCGGAGTAGCCCAAACCAACGAACAAAAGGCTCTCGAGGAAAAGCGAGAGCAATTACAAAAGGAAATCACCGAGATGAACCGCCTGCTTTTTGCAGAACGGAAACAGAGGGGTACTGTCCTAGATCAATTGGAGCTTCTCGATCAAAAGATCAATGTTAGGCAGCAACTCATAAGGGTCACCAATCAGCAATCAAACTTACTCAGCAGGCAGGTAAATGCCAATATCAGGAATATTGCTAAACTCCGTGAAGACCTCGATATACTCAAGGATGAGTACGCCAATATGATCAGAAAATCATATCGCAATCGTTCTCAACAAAGTCGATTGATGTTTCTGCTCTCTTCTTCCAATTTTTACCAGGCATACAAGCGTCTTCAGTACCTGAAACAGTATACCCGTTACAGGAAAGAACAGGGGGTACAGATCGCGGAGAAAACGGAAGACCTTATTACGCTTAATAACGATCTTACCAGACAACGGAGGGAGAAGGAGTCATTAATTGCAGAGAATAAATTGGCGCGAAAGGAACTCTTTGAAGAGATCAATGAACAGAAAGGCCTTCTAAAAACCATCAGGCAGAATGAGAGCAACTACGCCGTTGCCATCAACAAGAAAAAGGCAGAGGCCAGAAAGATTGATGAACAAATTGAGCGACTCATCCGGAGTGCGATCGCAGCCTCAAATAAAAAGGCGGGAAACGCGGCTTCCAGCAGCAGATTTGTTTTAACGCCTGAAGCAACGGTAATTGCGAATAATTTTTCCGCAAATAAAGGCCGACTCATATGGCCAGTGGAAAAAGGGATTAAAAGGCAGGGATTTGGAATTTACAGTGATGCAGTTTATCCGGGAATAAAACATCAGAATAATGGAGTAATCATTGCTACCGACAAGGGAGCAAAAGCAAGGGCGGTTTTTGAAGGGGAGGTTATTGCAATTATGGCCGTTCCCGGTGGTGGCAAAGGAGTGCAGGTAAAACATGGAAATTATATCAGCACCTATTATAATTTGGCCAATCTTTTTGTTAAAAAAGGGGATAAGGTAATCGCCAAAGAAGAATTAGGTGAGATTTACACCAATCGATTAAATGGACTAACTCAACTGAAGTTTTACCTCTACAGAGATGCAACACGGTTAAATCCGGAAGATTGGATCTACCAACTTTAAAGAATCAAAATGGATGAAATAACAGATTTAAATGGCGGTTTCACCTTACACAATGGGGTGAAGATGCCCTACTTCGGTTTAGGAGTGTATCTTTCTGAAGAGGGGAAGGAAGTGATTGATGCCGTAAAATGGGCTTTGGAAGCAGGGTACAGGCATATTGATACAGCAGCGATCTATAAAAACGAAGAAGGAGTTGGAATTGGTATACGGGAAAGCGGTGTCCCTAGGGAAGAAATTTTTCTGGTAAGCAAAGTTTGGAATTCCGATCAGGGTTATGATGCTACTATGCAAGCTTTTGAAGATAGTATAAAGAGGCTGAATACGGATTATTTGGATCTCTATTTAATTCATTGGCCGGTCAAAGGAAAGTTTAAGGAAACCTGGAAGGCTTTGGAGAAACTTTACGAGCAGAAGAAGGTTCGGGCCATAGGAGTGAGCAATTTTCTCAGACATCACCTGGAAGATTTGCTAAAGGAAGCTTCAATCTTACCTATGGTTAATCAAATGGAATTTCATCCTTACTTAGTACAACAGGACTTAATTGATTATTGCCGGGATAAAGGAATACAATACGAGGCATGGTCTCCTCTAATGCAAGGTAATATTTTTGATCTGCAAATATTCAAGGACTTAGCCCGCAAATACAACAAGACCGTTGCTCAGATCGTTTTGAGGTGGGATCTTCAAAAAAGGTGGTTACCATTCCCAAGTCGTCCAAAAAGCAGCGCATTGAAGATAATGCAGACGTTTTCGATTTCTCAATATCAAAAGAGGATATGATCAGGATTGACGAATTAGAGCGGGGAAAACGCTTTGGGCCTGATCCGGATAATTTTGATTTCTAAGGATAATAAATAATTGTCGTTAGTTGGTAAATAGTGCCTTCAACTCTGTGGCATCATGCGGTTTCATCTTACCAGCGAGGACAAGACTGAGTTGCTTCCTTCTCAGGGCTCCGTCAAATCTGATTTTCTCTAACTCCGTTTCCGGTTCTATGGCAGGGATTGCAGTAGGTTTTCCTGTTTCATCAACAGCGACAAAGGTATATATGGCCTCGTTAGCCTTGGTTCGCTCTCCACTAAGGCGATCTTCCATCCAAACATCAATATACACTTCCATGGAGGTGCGAAACGTTCTGGAAATTGCCGCCTCCAGGGTCACTACACTTCCCAAAGGGACAGACCGGTTAAAGGCGACGTGATTTACAGAAGCGGTCACCGTAATTCTTCGGCTGTGACGCCGCGCTGCAATACTAGCAGCCCGGTCCATCCGAGCTAACAATTCGCCACCAAATAAGTTATTTAGAGGATTAGTTTCGCTGGGTAAAACCAGGTCTGTCATAATCGTCCTTGAATCACTGGGTTTTTTCGGCTTCATACATCAGTTTTTTGCAAAGATACAAGCTAAAGGAAGGCCGGGGATTGGAAGAGGATATTATTTTACAGAAAGAAGCCAGGCATCTTTTGACTCAGTCAAACGAATTTGTTTCAGAGCCTTAAGAGCTTCCTTGGGATCGGAATAACTGGAAAAGGCCACCTGATACAAACCAAATTTGTTTTGTCCTACATAAAAGGCATCATAACCCTTGTTTTGTAGCTGATTTATCTTTTTGTCTGCATTGCTTTTTTCCCTGAAAGCTCCAGCGATAATATGGTGACTCTTACGCACATCCTTTTTTACTTCCACCTTAAAAACGGGCAGTTCCAAAGGTTTGGTATCAAAAAATGTGGCTTCCTGAATACTATTGGAGATAATTTCCTGCGCTTTTTGCTGGGAGACTATTTCATTTGAGAGTGCTTGGTCGTAGGTACGATATCCTGTAATCCCAGCGGAGATAGCCAGGAGAACAATTGCCGCATACTTCAGAAGCGGCCTGAAATTACTTTTCTCTCGCTCTTCCGGAGTGATAATAAATGGCACTTTCTCCTCAATCTCTTCTACCTCCTTCTTAAGTACTTCACGTAAGACAGGTTTAGATACAAAAGAGCTCAAACCAAAAGATGAGGTTAGGAAATTGGTTTGCTTGGCAGGTTGAAAGATCAATTTACCTTCCTTTGTAGGTTTAAAAGAGCCAATATTATCAAAAGCAAGAGTCTCGCCCTTTTCCAACTGCTCTTTCCACTGCTCTACCTGCCTTGCTAATTTTTCCTGAATTTCTTCATAGGAAGATTTTTCAGCCTCAGCCATATAGGAGATGAGCAGTCCGTCGTTAGACTGGAGCTGACTATTAAAAGAAAGTGTTTTGGAGGGCGGGTAAAAAGTCTGAGCCGATTTATCAATAAAGGCCGATTTCAACTGTGTTAAAAAGGCGCCGAATTCGGGCACCACAACGCAATTATACCTGTAAAGAAGCTCTTCTATGTATCCAGATGGACTCATGTTCACAAAGATGGAAAAAAATAGAGCCGCTACAAAATGGAGGATAACTTTTTATTAACATTACTTTTTCGGTATTTTTAAGGAAGAAATTGATGCCGTAAGATGATGAAAGATGAGATAATTTCTATTTTAAGACTGCAATGTATTCCTAATATTGGCGAGATTTCCGCTAGGAAACTAATTAACTATTGTGGTAGCGCCGAAGGAGTTTTTAAAGAAAAGAAAAGGGTATTACAAAAGATTGATGGAATAGGTACAAAAGTTACCCAATCCCTTTACGATTCAAGATATCAATTGTCCGCAGAGAAAGAATACAGCTTTGTCAATGACAATAATATCCAAACTCACTACTTCGAAGACGATACTTATCCGAGATATCTCAAGCACTGCCCGGATGCCCCATTACTGCTTTTCTCAAGAGGTGCAATCCGATTGCAAAGGCAAAGGATTATAAGTATCGTTGGTACGCGAAGAATGACACCTGCGGGACGGGGGTTTTGCGAAAAATTCATGGAGGAGCTTTTGCCGCTTAACCCTGTCATTGTCAGTGGTTTTGCCTATGGGGTGGATATTTGTATACAGAAAACAGCCGCAGATATTGGCCTACAAACGGTAGGATGCCTGGCCCATGGGCTCAACCAGATTTATCCCAGAGCACATGCGAAGTATTGTAGCCTGGTGGAGCGAAACGGAGGGTTTTACACCGAGTTCTGGAGCAGCAGTAAACCTGAAAGAGTTAATTTTTTAAAGCGAAATCGAATAATCGCAGGGATTAGTGAGGCAACCGTTGTGATAGAATCAGCTCAAAAAGGGGGAAGTCTTGTGACAGCAGATATTGCCCATGGCTATAACCGGGATGTATTTGCTGTGCCGGGCAGGCCTGAAGATCAATTTAGTGAAGGCACAAATACCCTGATAAAAAGGCAGAAGGCCCATCTGCTTACCTCAGCTTCCGATTTGGTTTATCACTTGAACTGGGATATTGATGTTAAAGCGGCACCGGTTATTCAAAAGCAACTATTTGTTGATTTAGACCCTACAGAACAGTCGGTTTACAAGCAATTGCAACAAGAAGGGAGGCAGATGTTGGATGATATAGCGATGAAAAGTAATTTATCTATTTACAATACAGCTTCATCCCTGTTATCTTTAGAATTAAAGGGAGTTGTGCGCCCTCTTCCGGGCAAATGTTTTGAAGTGATATAGTTAAAAACCAACCTATCAGTTGGTGCCGGGATAATTTTTATATAGAATAGCCAAGTCTATTGCAATTGAACGATTATTCGTTTGTCTTATCCTGAATTTAAGATCAGAGACAAAAGGCCAAGATTGCTTAATAGACCACTGAGTCGGTAAGTTAAATATCAATATCCGAGTTTAGAGCGAACACGATTGAGTACTACAGAGGCTACATCCTGCGCCTTTTCAGCGCCTAAATTGAGTAATCGATCAATTTCTGAATGGTTTTCCATGTAGTAATTGAACTTTTTCCTGGGCTCTTCAAATTTGGAAATCAGGCATTCGTAAAGCTCCTGCTTCGCATGTCCGTAACCGTAATTCCCTTTCTCATAATTTTCCTTCATTCTTTCAATATCTGCTTTTTGAGCAAGAAGGGAATACAATGCAAAAACAGTGTCATTTGTGGGATCTTTTGGCTCTTCCAAGGGTGTGCTGTCTGTCATTATCCCCATGATCTGTTTCCGTAGTTTTTTGTCTGGGAGGAATATATTGATAAGGTTTCCCTTGCTTTTACTCATCTTTTCCCCGTCTGTTCCCGGAATGTACATTGTTTCTTCCTGAACCTGGGCCTCTGGAAGCACAAAAGTTTCTCCGAGTTGAGCGTGAAAACGCGAAGCCACATCACGAGTCATTTCCAGATGTTGCAACTGATCTTTCCCCACGGGCACAATATTGGCATCATAGAGAAGAATATCGGCGGCCATGAGCATGGGATAGGTGAAGAGTCCTGCATTCACGTCTTCAAGTCGATCGGCCTTATCTTTGAATGAATGCGCCAAGGTGAGCCGTTGATAAGGAAAAAAGCAACTCAAATACCAGGATAATTCTGTCACTTGCGACACATCACTCTGGCGGTAGAAGACTGTTTTATTTACATCTAATCCAAATGCCAGCCAAGCAGCGGCCGTTGCATAGGTGTTGTTACGCAGTTCGGATCCGCTTTTGATTTGGGTAAGCGAATGCATGTCTGCTATAAACAGGAAGGACTCATTTTTTGGATTCTCTGCCATTTTAATGGCAGGGATAATCGCCCCAAGAATGTTTCCGAGGTGCGGTGTGCCTGTGCTTTGTATACCGGTCAAGATTCTTGCCATCCGCTTATCATTAAATAATGACAAAAGTAAAAGAAATACCAGAACCCTGCTAAAATTGTTATTTTTGATTTTATGTTGAGGCTTTTAATAAAAGCAGGCCAGCTTTTGTATCGCATTTGGTTTTACATTTTGGTGGCCATACCCATCATTGTATTTTCTCCATTCCTCATTGCTTTATCCCTTTCTGAAAAGACCTATCCTCAATTTTTTTGGTTGGCCCGAAATATTTGGGCACCTGTTATCCTTTACGGGATGGGGTGTATTCCCAGGATAGAGTACAAGGAAAAGCTGGTTAAAGGCAAGAGTTATATGTTGATCGCCAACCACACCAGCATGCTTGATATTATGTTAATGCTCAGAGTGAGCAAAAATCCCTTTGTTTTTGTGGGGAAGAAAGAACTTGTAAAGATTCCCATATTTGGATTTTTCTATAAGAGAGTTTGCATAATGGTTGATCGGGACAACAGCAATAGCAGAATGGGCGTATACCGTAGGGCACAGCGCAGACTCAATCAGGGCCTGAGTATTTGTATCTTTCCGGAAGGAGGTGTGCCCGCCGAGGAAATTATTTTGGACGAATTTAAAGACGGGGCCTTTAAAATGGGAATCAACCACAATATACCGATTGTTCCAATCTTATTTTTTGATGCAAAAAAAGATTCTCATTTACCCTATACAGTGGCGGACCCGGTTGGCTAAGGGTAAAGGTTTATCCCTTTATACAAACAGAAGGAATGGAAGAGGTGCAAAAAGGAGAACTTAGAGATCGGGTCAGATCTTTTAT
This sequence comes from Muriicola soli, assembly GCF_004139715.1. Classification (GTDB taxonomy): domain Bacteria; phylum Bacteroidota; class Bacteroidia; order Flavobacteriales; family Flavobacteriaceae; genus Muriicola; species Muriicola soli. The sequence goes on from NZ_CP035544.1 coordinate 2,956,124, forward strand.
GCTCAGGGAACTCCGGACGTCTGTCGTAAATTAAAAAATACTAAACAGTATAAAAAAAGCGCCCCGCATTATACGGGGCGCTAAAGGGGTCACTGTGAAGGCAGTAACCAACCTAACCAACTTCTTAAAATCTAAAATTAAGGCCAGAATAAACGCCCATAGAGAAAGGTTGAAAGTTTCCTGAGGTTTCTGAAAATGTATTGAGCTGATACTTAAACATTGGTTCAAGACTCAATTGAAATTTATCATTAAATTGATAGGATATCCCAATGCCAAAATTGGTGCTTAAATTGATGTCATTGAGGTTGTTAGCCTCCCCCATCTCCGTGGTGATTCCATTCGACTCAAGGGTAACACTATTATTTACCAAAAAAAGTGAGCTCAGTCCGCCAACCACATTCACACCAATTTTTCGATCAAGAATTTCATAAGTTAGTTCAAGGGGCACTTCCAAATAACCGAAGTCCTGAATCATTTTGCCATTTAAAGATGGATCCGGCCCGGCCACGTCCTGAGCATTTTCAGTTGCGAGTTTACCACTTCTCGTATTGCTGCGCACTACGAGATTTCTGCTGCTCAAGGAATAATCTATATTATCAATAATTCCATTTGTGCTGGCATTGAGAGAAGAGGAGAAGTTTACATCCCTGGTATCATAACCAAAATCAACTCTGTGTATCCCCGATCTTATTTTAACCCTCTTAGCCACTTTATAGGATACCGCAAGTCCGTAACTCATGTTCACATTACCCGATTTGGCATTATTCTCAAAAGTAGAATGGATTGGTGACCCCTGGGCCAAAGAGCTAAAGAAAACCGGAGCAACTCTAGGCCCTAATTCCCATTTCTTATTAGACTCTTCCTTGAGTTTTTCTTCTTCCTGTTGGGCGATGGCTTCAAAAATTGAAGTCTTTTCATCTTCCTCAGACTTTTCCTGTATTATTTTTTTTAGTTCCTCCTTTTTTGCCTCATTTTTCGCAATGAGCTCCTTGTTATCATTAAGTAACTGTTCCTTTTGTACCCCCGCTTTCCTATCTGTCTGCAGCGCATCGGATTTATCTCCTTTTACGTTTGAAGCAATAATGTCACTTTTTATATTTTCTGTGGTCTTTTTAGCTTCTACGGGGGCAATTGTCGCTAAAGCATTCTCATTTTCCCTGAGGTTTTCTGCTTTATTGGTTTTGGCTTCCCTACTTACAATTTCGATGCCTTTGCCGAGGTCCTGATATTTGGGATCAGCACTTTGTTCTGAAACCTCACTTTTATTATCAGAAGAGGATACTACCGTTACTTTCTCAGCTTCATCAGCGGTATCGGGATCAGATATTACGGGATCAGTCAATAAATTCATTTCAGTATTGTCATCCACTGAAGGAACCTTTAAATCCGAATCCGTAATCACTTCCTCTGAATTTGGGAGATCGTTCTGCGGGAGAAAAATAAACAAGCCAATGATAATTAAGGCAGCCACGCCGCCTAGTTTCCACCAAATGGGCAGAATTCTTCTCTTCTTTTGCTTTTTATCAAGAGATGCGGAGATATTTTCCCAAACCGTTTCTTCCGGCAAGTGACTATAATCCTGCAGTTTTTCTCTGAATACCTTTTCTATGCTTTTCTTTTCCATGTGTTTGGTATTAAGCAATATTGATATTTTCTTTCTTTAATTTCTCTTTCAGGATCATTTTAGCCCTGGACAAGTTTGACTTGGAAGTACCGGTTGATGTGCCCAATAATTCGCTAATTTCCTTATGAGTATATCCGTCCAAAACATACAGGTTAAATGTAAGCCTGTACTTGTTTGGCAATTCCTGTACGTATTGAAGTAAGGTGGAAAGCTGAACATCCGGATAGTCGTAGTCTATATCCTCTTCTTCCTGGATATTGTCAGTGACCACTTTCATATATTGGTCCTTTCGATACTTCTGTAGAACCGTATTAACGGTTATCCTTTTTAGCCAACCTTCAAAGGACCCCTTGAATTTAAATTGTTCTATTTTATCATAGATCGTGAGAAAACTATCATGAAGGTTGTCCTCTGCTTCCGTTTTATTTCTGGAATATTTTAAACATAAGCCGTACAAGACACTGGAATACTTCCGGTAAAGCTGTTCTTGTGCCTTCCTGTCTCCCTTCTTACATTGATGTATGAGCTTCTTTAAACTCAAAATTGTCGGTTAGATTTAAATCCTCAATCCTCGTAAATCGTCTTAATTCACAGGCACTTCCATCTCTATGTACTGTTGGTTCCCGTTTTCATCTTCCCCGTTCCAGAATTTAAAAAGATAGGTACCTTCGTACAGACAAATAAAGTTAAAGGAAGCTTCAAGTTCTTCTACAGCCTGAGTGCAGGGTTCATCCAGGAATTCAGTGCCAATGGCTACAACATTCCGTGTAGTTGTCGATTCCTTTGTAATGTCGAACCCTTCAAAAAACACACATGCACTGGGGCGTAGATACCTTACCCTGATCTCGTAAGTCTCATTGAGTTCAAAGGACTCAGGAAGTTCAGCGCTTACAATTTGCAATGGAACAAATTTAAAATTAACCCTGTCGTCCTCTAGTTTACACGACTGTAAGCTTAAGGCAAGTAAACAAACAAACAGAAAAAAGATTTCTTAAAGCTCATCTCAACACAAGTTTTAATTAAGATGAAAATAAGTAAGAAGGGTTGCTTTAGTCGGAAAACAGCAGATTTTAGACCTTGATTGCGGTTATCGCATCTTTAATCTTTGTTTCCAATTCCTCCAATAGCTCAGGATTGTCAAGGAGTAGGGTCTTTACAGCGTCTCTTCCCTGTCCTAATTTTGTGTCGCCATAGCTAAACCAGGAACCACTTTTCTTAATGATTTCAAATTCAACTCCCAGGTCAAGGATTTCTCCAACTTTCGAAATCCCTTCGCCATACATGATATCAAATTCAGCGGTTTTGAAAGGTGGTGCCACTTTATTCTTGACCACTTTCACCCTTGTCTTATTCCCCTGAACATTACCATCTGTATCTTTTATCTGAGTAGACCTTCTGATGTCTAGTCGCACGGAGGCATAAAATTTAAGGGCATTACCCCCGGTAGTTGTTTCTGGATTTCCAAACATCACACCGATTTTTTCTCGCAATTGATTGATGAAAACAACGGTACAATGGGTTTTACTGATTGAGGCTGTAAGTTTCCTGAGAGCTTGGGACATCAGTCGGGCATGCAATCCCATTTTGGAATCACCCATTTCTCCTTCAATTTCACTTTTTGGAGTAAGGGCTGCAACAGAATCGATGATTACAATATCAATTGCTCCGGAACGAATCAGGTTGTCTGCGATTTCGAGGGCTTGCTCACCGTGATCGGGTTGTGAAATGATAAGATTGTCTATATCCACTCCTAATTTTTGGGCATAAAATCGATCAAAGGCGTGTTCAGCATCAATAAATGCAGCAATACCTCCATTTTTTTGTGCCTCTGCAATGGCGTGCAGGGTTAGGGTAGTTTTCCCTGAAGATTCCGGGCCGTAAATCTCGATTACCCTTCCCCTGGGATAGCCTCCTACACCGAGGGCTATGTCCAGACCAAGAGATCCCGAAGGTATGACCTCCACATCCGCAACTACAGTATCTCCCATCTTCATTACCGCCCCTTTACCGTAGGTTTTATCCAATTTATCCAGGGTTAATTTAAGGGCTTTCAACTTCGCTTCTTTCTCACTACTCATGTCTTCTGTATCTTTAATTAAAGGGTGACTAAATTACCACTTCTTTTTGCATATCACAATCACAAAAGCAACCTTTTTGATTTTTAACCATCTTGCTTTAAAACCTTAAGTAAATGTTGTTCACTTTACTGGTATTATCCTCTATGGAAAAGAAAATTTCCTTAAAGTGATCCCCAAGGGCTCTGTTAATCAGGGCCCTTTTTGTTTAATGGTACGGCAAATATTGTATTTTTGCCTTTTATTTTCATTCACCTTAATCACGGTATAGCATGCAACTGTACAATACATTAAGTGCGAAGGAAAGGGAAGTTCTCATCGAAAAAGCCGGGAAAGAACGGCTAACTATCTCCTTTTACAAATACGCACACATAGGCAATCCTGAAATTTTCAGAAATCACATGTTCCTTGCCTGGGATGCTCTTGAAGTGCTCGGCCGCATATATGTGGCGCACGAAGGGATCAATGCCCAGCTTTCGGTTCCCGCAGAGAATTTTGAAGCTTTTAAAACTCATTTGGACAGTATCAGTTTTTTAAAAGATGTTCGTTTGAACGTCGCTATTGAACAGGACGATAAATCCTTCCTCAAATTGAAGGTAAAAGTGCGAAGTAAGATTGTTGCTGACGGACTCAATGACTCCACATTTGATGTAACTGACAAAGGCATACACGTTGGTGCTGAAACCTTCAATGAACTCATCGATGATCCGGATACACTCCTGGTGGATATGCGCAATCACTACGAAAGTGAGATTGGACACTTTAAGAATGCAATCACTCCGGATGTGGATACATTCAGAGACTCTCTTGATATCATAGAGCAGGAATTATCTGAGTTTAAGGAAGATAAAAAACTGGTGATGTATTGCACAGGAGGCATACGTTGTGAGAAGGCCAGTGCTTATTACAAGCACAAGGGATTTAAAAATGTCTATCAATTGGAAGGTGGGATTATCGACTACGCCCGACAGGTTGAAGCAAAGGGTTTGGAAAATAAATTCCTGGGTAAAAACTTCGTGTTTGACCATCGCAGGGGAGAGCGTATTACAGAAGATGTAATTGCCCACTGCCACCAATGCGGAGAACCTTGTGACACCCATGTTAACTGTGCCAATGAAGCTTGTCACTTACTGTTTATCCAATGTGATACTTGTGGTGAGAAAATGGATCAATGCTGTTCAAAGCAATGCCAAGAAATACATGCTTTGCCTGAAGAGGAACAGAAAAAACTCAGGAGAGGAAAAACAGTGAGCAACAAGATATTCAAAAAGGGACGCTCTGAAGCTTTGCTGTATAAAAAGAGTCCGGAAACCGTTGTCAAACCCATTTTTACTTCACGTTAAAAAAGTAGTATCTTTACCTGTAAGATTTAATAATGAATCCTTTTTGGACAAAAACTAAGCAGTATTTTGTTCGAATCAAGATAAAAAATTATGGGTTGTAGCAGTTGTTCAACCGGAAAGGATGGACAACCTAGAGGATGCAAGAACAATGGTACTTGCGGTACAGATGGTTGTAATAAATTAACGGTTTTTGACTGGCTTTCAAACATGTCACTCCCCAATGGCGAAAAGCCATTTGACTGTGTTGAGGTCAGGTTTAAAAATAGCAGAAAGGAATTCTTCAGAGTTCCTGAAGATATATCTCTTTCTATTGGAGATATTGTGGCCACCCAGGCTAAATCGGGACATGATGTAGGCATGATTACCCTTGCCGGGGAACTCGTGCGTATTCAAATGAAAAAGAAAAAGGTAGCCAATGACGATCAACTTCCAAAGGTCTACCGAAAAGCGACTCAGAAGGACATAGACAAATGGCAGAAGTGCCGGGACAAAGAAGACGAGATCAAAAAGAGATCACGCGAAATGGCCATATTACTCCGATTACAAATGAAAATTTCAGATGTGGAATTTCAGGGAGACGGTTCAAAGGCTACTTTCTACTATACAGCAGACGAACGCGTAGATTTCAGACAATTGATCAAGGACATGGCCAAAGCCTTTGGCATCAGAATTGAAATGAGACAGATTGGGTATAGACAAGAAGCTCAACGTCTCGGGGGAATCGGTTCCTGCGGGAGGGAATTGTGCTGTTCAACCTGGTTGACGGATTTTAGATCGGTAAGCACTTCTGCGGCTCGCTATCAGCAATTGTCATTGAATCCTCAAAAGTTGGCCGGGCAATGTGGCAAATTAAAATGTTGTCTGAATTACGAATTAGATATGTATATGGATGCCTTAAAGGACTTTCCATCTCAGGACAGCAAACTTCACACAGAAAAAGGCACGGCATTTTGCCAGAAAACAGATATCTTCAAAGGACTGTTGTGGTTTTCATATAAAGACGATCCATCTCACTGGCATACGCTCACAAAAGATCAGGTACATGAGATAATCACCAAGAATAAGAAAAAAGAGAAAGTAGCCAGCCTGGAACTTTATGCAGTAGACAACCTGGAAAAGGAAACTACCCTTTTCGAGAATACAGTAGGTCAAGACAGCCTTACCCGTTTTGATCGTCCCAAGAATAAGAATAGAAGGAAGAAGAACAAAAAGAGAAGAAAACATATAAAACCTTCACAAAAAAATGGGTAGATCAAATGGGGTGCTCTTTCTGTTGGGATTGCTACTTCTTGGATGTGGCAAGAGTCCGGAGTATTCAGAATTCCAGTCACTTGAAAACGGGATCTGGACTAAGGACAGCGTCTTAGAATTTACAACTTCCGAACTGCAATCCGATCGAGTTTATCAAATGTATATCAACATCAGAAATGACAATAACTATCCCTACAGCAATTTATATTTGATTGCCGAGTTGGAATATCCCGGGGGGAAACCTATATCGATACTTTGGAGTACACCATGGCAGAAGCTGACGGGTCCTGGCTTGGAAAAGGATATGGAAGCATCAAAGAAAATAAACTTTGGTATAAGGAAAACATCAATTTTCCCGTTACAGGCGTATATACTGTAAGAATTGAACAGGCGATGAGAAAAATTGGCAATGTGGAGGGGATCAGTGCATTGCAAGGAATTACCGATGTTGGCCTGGAAATAGAAAGCAATTAATCTGATGGCAAAGACCAAAAAAAAATCTAATAAAACTTCATTCTTCCCTTTTATTAAATGGTTCTGGATTCTTTTTTTCAGTGGGATCCTGGCCGTTTTTCTCGTTTTTCTTCTAGCCGGTTGGGGTGCGTTTGGTGAAATGCCGACCTTCGAAAGACTCGAAAACCCGCAGACTAATCTGGCCACGGAAATCATCTCTTCTGATGGGGCTACCTTAGGAAAGTTTTACCTCGACGACAACAGAACCCCTGTTGCTTATGAGGACCTGCCCCCCAATTTGGTAAATGCGCTTGTAGCTACAGAAGACGCTCGGTATTATCAACATTCCGGTGTCGATGGAATAGGAACGTTGAGAGCCTTGGTTTTCCTCGGACAACGAGGTGGAGCCAGTACCATTTCACAACAATTGGCGAGACAACTTTTTGTAGGAGTTCGATCCAAAAATCTGTTTCAGGCAGTTACCCAGAAAATCAAGGAATGGGTTATTGCAACCCGATTGGAGCGAAATTATACCAAGCAGGAGATCATAGCGATGTATATGAATATCTATGACTTTGGTTACAACGCAGACGGAATACGGTCTGCATCTCGAATATATTTTGGCAAAGAACCCCGGGATTTAAAGACAGAAGAATCTGCCGTACTCGTTGGGATGTTAAAAAATTCTTCGCTCTACAATCCTATCAGAAGGGAGGAATTAGTTCTGGGCCGGAGAAACACGGTGCTTTCTCAAATGGAGAAGTACGACTATATAACAGAGCAGGAAAAAGATTCCCTGCAAGAGTTAAAAATGGACATTAATTTTAGTCCGGAATCTCACCGGGAAGGCCTGGCCACTTACTTCAGGATGTATTTACAGGGATACCTGAACGACTGGATTAAAAAGAACCCAAAACCGGTCACCCAGGAAGGTGAACGCGACACCTGGAATATTTACCTGGATGGTTTGAAGGTGTACACAACTATAGATTCGAGGATGCAAAAAAATGCGGAGCAAGCTGTATCAGAACATATGAAACGCCTGCAAGCCGAATTTTTCCATCAAAACACTCCTGAGCGGAATCCCACTACTCCTTTTCTCGATTTGGAGACAGAGGAAATCAACCGGATTCTGGAACGAGCGATGAAAACCTCGCAACGATGGCGCAAGATGAAAGCGGATGGCAAGAGCGAAAAGGAGATAAGAGATTCCTTCAAAGAGAAAACGGAAATGACTGTTTTCGACTGGAATAGTGATACTCAGGAAAAGGATACTGTAATGACCCCTCTGGATTCTATCCGGTATTACAAGACCATTTTAAGGACTGCGATGATGTCCATGGAGCCACAAACAGGACATGTTAAAGCCTGGGTTGGTGGGATTAATTACAAACACTTTCAATATGACAACGTAATACAGGGAGCAAGACAGGCAGGTTCTACCTTTAAACCTTTTGTGTATGCCGCTGCCATTGACCAATTGCGGATGTCACCCTGCGACCAGTTGCCTGACAGCCAATATTGTATCGAAGCAGGGAAACACGGTAATCCCGAGCCCTGGTGTCCTAAAAACTCAGATGGGAAATACTCGGGCGATATGTATACCTTGAAACGCGCTCTGGCCAACTCCGTGAATACCGTCACCGCACAATTGATCGATCAGGTCGGCCCTAAACCTGTGGTGTCCATTGTAAAAAATTTGGGCCTGAGCAGAGAGATTCTCGAAGTGCCGTCTATAGCCTTAGGTACTCCAGACTTTAATGTATACGAAATGGTTGGGGCCTACGGAACTTTTGCAAATCAGGGGGTGTATGTGAAGCCGGTAATGGTTACCAGAATTGAAGATAAAAATGGAACCGTGCTCTATGAATACGTCCCGGAGACCAAAGACGTTCTGAGTAAGGAGGTTTCTTATGCCATGATTAATTTGCTGGAGGGTGTTACTGAAGGCGGATCGGGAACCCGACTAAGGCATAATTTCAACAAGAATGAAACGGTCTACAAAGAGATAATCACGGGTTACCCCTATGAGTTTACAAACCCCATCGCAGGAAAAACCGGTACTACACAAAACCAAAGTGACGGATGGTTTATGGGGATGGTGCCCAATCTGGTCACAGGAGTATGGGTTGGAGGGGAAGAAAGGGCCACCCACTTTAAATCGATCACCTATGGGCAGGGAGCATCTATGGCTCTCCCAATATGGGGATTGTATATGAAAAAGAATTATGCTGATGAGGAACTGGGTGTGTCAAAAGAGGAGTTTGTGGCCCCTGAAAACATGTCTATCAATCTTGACTGTAATAAAGTCACTGAAGTAAACGAGGAGACAGACGACCTGGAAGACGACCTTGGCGATCTCGATTTTTAATTTTACAACCATAATGTATCCTTTATGATCCCGAAAAAAGTAAATGGTCCGAAAGAAGCACTGGAAGGGGTTAAAGATGGAATGAACTTGATGCTCGGAGGATTTGGTTTATGTGGTATTCCTGAAAACGCCATAGCTGAATTAGTGAAACTGGGCGTAAAAGACCTTACGTGTATCAGTAATAATGCCGGGGTTGATGACTTTGGTTTAGGACTGCTATTGCAAAAGCGCCAGGTTAAAAAGATGATCTCTTCCTATGTTGGAGAGAATGATGAATTTGAAAGGCAAATGCTCAGTGGAGAGCTTGAAGTTGAATTAACTCCACAGGGAACTCTCGCAGAAAAATGCAGGGCTGCACAGGCGGGTTTTCCTGCCGTTTACACTCCGGCAGGATTTGGAACAGAAGTGGCGCATGGGAAAGAAACCAGAGATTTTGGGGGTAAAATGTATGTATTGGAATACGCTTATGAAGCCGATTTCGCCTTTGTAAAGGCATGGAAGGGCGATGAAGCCGGAAACTTAATATTCAAAGGTACTGCCAGGAATTTTAATCCATGTATGTGTGGTGCCGCTAAAATTACTGTAGCTGAGGTGGAAGAACTCCTGCCCGCCGGCGCTCTTGATCCCAATGAGATCCATATTCCCGGAATATTTGTGCAGAGAATATTCCAGGGTGAAAAGTACGAAAAGAGAATAGAACAGAGAACCGTTAGATCACGAAGCTGATGCTTGACAAAAATGGAATAGCGAAAAGAATTGCCCGGGAAGTAAAAGACGGCTACTACGTTAATCTTGGAATCGGAATCCCTACCCTGGTAGCTAATTTTGTCAGGAGCGATATTAATGTAGAATTCCAAAGTGAAAATGGGGTATTGGGTATGGGTCCTTTTCCCTTCGAAGGGGAAGAGGACGCTGATATTATCAACGCCGGAAAACAGACTATTACAACCCTGCCTGGCGCCTCTTTTTTCGATTCTGCACTGAGTTTTGGTATGATACGGGGGAAACATGTTGACCTTACCATCCTCGGAGCTATGGAAGTAGCTGAAAACGGGGATATAGCCAATTGGAAGATTCCAGGTAAAATGGTTAAGGGAATGGGAGGGGCCATGGATCTGGTGGCTTCCGCGGAAAACATAATCGTGGCCATGATGCATACAAATAAGGCAGGAGAGTCGAAACTGCTTAAACGTTGTACACTTCCCTTGACAGGCGTAGGTTGTGTTAAAAAAATAGTGACGAATCTGGCCGTAATTGAAGTAATTCCCGATGGGTTTCAATTATTGGAAAGGGCTCCGGGAGTATCTGTGGAAGAAATTCAGAGGGCAACTGAGGGCAAACTACTTATCACAGGCGATATACCCGAAATGGCAGTATAAACCTTCAGTTTTCTCAGCTTACACAACTTTTATATCAAGTTTAACAACAATTATTACCCATTTTATGCGTTCTAATATTACTTTAGAAGCCTTTGGAAATGAAAGTCCCCAAACCTAATCGTAAACCTAAAAATCTATGGACACTCAAACAAATCAGGCTCCCTCTGACGAGAGGACTCAGGCCTACAGAAATGACTTCTACCATGGTATTTTACAGTTAGCAAAAAAGCTTTTTATGTTATAATACCTGATTAGAGGAATAAGAAAGGAGTAATACCGAAGGTGTTACTCCTTTTTTTATTAGTTTTCATGTCCTTACCATCAGATATGGAAATCCTTTTTAAACCTTGTTCTGATTCTGATTTGGATGATCTGTTCTGGATCTCCAGAGTGACTTTTCAAATTGCCTTTGAGGCACAAAATAATCCTGAAGATTTTGCGCACTACATTAATACAGCCCTTTCAAAAAAGACTCTGGCAACGGAGTTATCCAATCCGGAATGTAGATTCTATTTTGTCTATGTAAAGAATACTCTGGCAGGATTTTTTAAGCTCAATGACGGAAAAGCTCAAACAGATATTTTCGATAACAAGGCCCTGGAACTGGAACGCATCTACGTTTTAGAGGATTACCAAAACCTTGGAATAGGTAGAATGATTATTGAAGAAGCCCTGAAGATAGCTGGTGATGCCGGAAAAACATACATTTGGCTTGGGGTTTGGGAAGAGAACAACAAGGCCATCAAATTCTATGAGGACAACGGGTTTGTCAAATTCGGTAGGCACCCCTATTACATTGGCCAAGACAAACAGATGGATTGGTTAATGAAATTAGAATTGTCTACCTTGTAATTAAGATCATCATCTTATGAAAAAATTATTCTGTTCCTGCTTGCTAATTGTCCTTTTCACCTCCCTATCCGCCCAGCAAAGTACATACTTTCCCGAAAGAAACGCCACATGGGAAGTTAAATCCCCTAAAGATTTTAAATTCGATGATAATTCCCTTCAACAGGCTGTACAGTTTGCCAAGGAAAATGAATATTCCGGATCAAGGGATCTGCGTATCGCAATCTTAAAAGGATTTGAAAGGGAACCGTTTCACGAGATCTTGGGACCGACAAAAAAAAGAGGGGGACCGGCTGGAATGATACTTAAGAGTGGCTATTTGGTAGCTTCCTGGGGTGATGTGAAAAGAGTAGATATGACTTTTAGTGTTACTAAGAGTTTTTTGTCAACCGTTGCGGGTCTGGCCCTTGATTACGGTCTTATTAAGGATGTCTCCGATAAAGTATCCCAATACGTCTGGGACGGATCTTTCGACGGGGAACACAATTCAAAAATTAATTGGGAGCATCTGCTACAGCAAAATTCGGACTGGTCCGGGACCTTATGGGGTGGAAAGGATTGGGCAGACAGACCTCCACGAGAAGGAGGACTTGATGATTGGAAGTTCAGAAAACTCAATGAACCGGGCACGGTGATGGAGTATAACGATGTCCGTGTAAACCTTCTAGCATACAGTCTTACCCAGGTATGGAGAAAATCCTTGCCGGCTGTGCTCAAAGAAAACCTTATGGATAAAATTGGAGCCAGCACAACCTGGAGGTGGTTTGGCTATGAAAATGCCTGGACAGTGATCGATGGAGTTGAGGTAAAATCTGTGACAGGAGGAGGGCATTCCGGTGGAGGGATCTTTATCAATACTGAAGATATGGCTCGCTTCGGTTTGTTGTTTCTCAATGATGGGAAATGGAAGGGGAAAGAACTTATAAGTAAATCATGGATCAGCAAGGCAACCACCCCATCTAAACCCAATCCAAATTACGGGTATCTCTGGTGGCTAAATACAGAAGGGGACGACATATGGAAGGCTGGTCCGATTCTTTGTTCTACGCAGCCGGATTCGGGGGTAATTTTATTATTGTAGACCAAGAACACGATTTGGTGGTGGTAACCAGATGGCTGGAACCTGGCAAATTGGATGAGTTTATGTCTTTACTGGCAAAAGCTTTGTAACTAGATCTTGATTATAATCTCTGCCGCTTTCAGCAACGTCTCATCCGTTTTAGCAAAACAGAAACGCAATTGTTTCTGATCGAGCTGGTCTACATTAAATACGGATATAGGGATACTTGCAATACCTTTTTCACGAATCAGTCGCTTGGCGAATAAGACGTCCTTTTCGTCAGAAATCGCTGAATAATTAACCAATTGGAAATATGTTCCCTTAGCCGGGGTAAAAGAAAACCTGGACGGCGAAATGGCTTTAATAAAAAGGTCTCTTTTCTGCTGTAGAAATGAGGAGAGTTGAAGATAATTCGATTCTTCAGAAAGATAGCTTGCCAGGGCTTTCTGAATCGGATGATTAATCGCGTAGACATTGTATTCATGCACTTTACGAAACTCTTTCATCAAGGATTCAGGTGCGGCGCAATAGCCCATTTTCCAGCCGGTAACATGGAAGGTTTTTCCAAAAGAGGCCATCACAAAACTTCGCTCTGAAAGCCCCGGATATTTAGATACGCTTTCGTGCTTTTCCTCATCAAATACCATGTGCTCATAGACTTCATCACTGAGGACCATGATATTGGTATCCCTGAGAATGGATTCGAGTTCCGTCATATCTTCAGCTGACAGAATTGAGCCTGTAGGGTTGTGAGGCGTATTGATGATCACTAGACGCGTTTTTGAGGATACGGCGGCCCTGAACTCATCCCAGTCAATTTTGAAATCAATACCTTTCATCTGTACAAAGACAGGAACACCACCGTTTATAGCGATGGCAGGTTCATAACAATCGTATGCAGGTTTTAATACAATTACTTCATCTCCTTCGTGCACCACAGCTGTGATGGCTGTATAAATCCCTTGAGTTGCACCCGCAACCATTGTGAGTTCTTTATCGGGATGATACTGCTTTCCGTAAAGGCTGGATATTTTGTTACTAATTACTTCCCTCAGGGAATAAATCCCTTCCATGGGAGCGTATTGGTTATATCCTTCCCTCATGGCCTTCTCTACAAGATCGATCAGTTTGGGATCGACAGGAAAATTCGGAAACCCTTGCGACAAGTTAAGGGCCCGTTGTTCCCTGGCCAATTTACCGATGGTGGTAAAAATGGACGGAACAGCTTCTGGGAGTTTAGAGTATGGAATTTGGGTCAAAGGTTCATTTTTATCAGACTTATAAATGTAGTAAAAGTGTATGGCTTAAAACAAAAAAACCCCGACTTCAAGAAGTACGGGGTTTGTATTTCAGCAAATAACAATTATCCTTTGATAGAAGCACTTAGATATTCGCGGTTCATCCTGGCGATATTTTCAAGAGAGATCCCTTTCGGACATTCCACTTCACATGCGCCGGTATTTGTGCAATTCCCAAACCCTTCCAGGTCCATTTGTCTTACCATATTCATAACCCTGTCTGTCGCCTCAACCCTGCCTTGAGGGAGAAGAGCAAACTGAGATACTTTTGCTGAGGTGAAGAGCATGGCACTTGCATTTTTACAGGCAGCCACGCAGGCACCACAACCTATACAGGTAGCAGCATAAAACGAATCGTCGGCATTTTCTTTTTCTATAGGAATAGCATTTGCATCTACGGTATTTCCTGAGGTATTGACGGAAATATACCCTCCGGCCTGCTGAATACGGTCAAAGGCAGATCGGTCTACGATGAGGTCCTTGATCACCGGGAAAGCCTTCGCACGGAAAGGTTCAATGGTAATGGAATCCCCATCCTTAAAACTCCTCATATGCAATTGACATGCGGTAATAAGGGTATCCGGCCCATGAGGACGTCCGTTGATTTGGAGAGAACAGGTTCCGCATATTCCCTCACGACAATCGTGATCAAACTCTACAGGTTCCTCGCCCTTGCTGATCAGTTCTTCATTGAGAACATCGAGCATTTCTAAAAAGGACATGTCCCCTTCTATCCCGTCCATAGTGTATTTGACCATTTGGCCCTTGGAGGTGGCATCTTTCTGACGCCATATCTTCAAATATATTTTCATAGCATTTTATTTGTAAGAACGTGTCTTTAATTCAATGAATTCATATGCCAGTTCTTCTTTGTGAAGCTTGGCATCCTTAGGCTCACCCTTGTATTCCCAGGCAGCTACATATTTGTAATTTTCATCGTCTCGCAAGGCTTCACCTTCCGGAGTTTGATATTCTTCCCGGAAATGTCCGCCACAAGATTCATTGCGTTCGAGGGCATCTTTCGCAAATAATTCTCCGATCTCCAGAAAATCTGCTACTCGACCTGCTTTTTCCAATTCTTGATTTTTTGAATTGGCCGTTCCGGGAACTTTGACATTCTCCCAGAAATCCTTCCGCAATGCTGAGATCTCTGAAATAGCTTGTTTAAGATCTTTTTCATTTCGGCTCATCCCGCATTTATCCCACATTATCTTACCTAGTTTTTTGTGGTAATAATCGACAGAGTGAAGGCCTTTTCCAGACATCAATTTTTCCAATCTTTCTTTGACCGCTTTCTCCGCTTCATCAAACTCAGCACGCTCAGTGGAAATCTTTCCTGTTCTGATATCATTAGACAGGTAGTCTCCTATTGTATAGGGAAGAACAAAGTATCCATCAGCCAAACCTTGCATTAAAGCTGAAGCTCCAAGTCTGTTTGCACCGTGATCACTGAAATTACTTTCTCCTACAGAATAACATCCCGGTATGGTAGTCTGGAGGTTGTAGTCTACCCATAAGCCTCCCATTGTATAATGCACAGCAGGGTAGATCATCATCGGGGTTTTATAAGGATTTTGGTCTACGATCTTTTCGTACATCTGGAACAAGTTTCCGTACTTAGATTCAATGATCTCTTCCCCTAAACGGCGAACCGTATCGGCATCAGGATCTTTTAGACCAGAAGTATATGCTTTTTCAGTACCGTACCTCGTAATCGCTGCAGAAAAGTCGAGATACACTGCCTCTCCTGTCTTGTTCACTCCGTAACCGGCATCGCAACGTTCTTTGGCAGCGCGGGAAGCAACATCCCTTGGAACCAGATTTCCAAAGGCTGGATATCTTCTTTCCAAATAGTAATCCCGGTCTTCTTCTTTTAATTCTGTCGGCTTTAATTTGCCTTCCCTTATCGCTTTTGCGTCATCCAAATTTTTAGGCACCCAGATTCGACCATCATTTCTCAAGGATTCTGACATCAGCGTAAGCTTAGACTGGTGATCTCCGGAAACGGGAATACATGTAGGGTGGATCTGAGTAAAGCAGGGATTGGCAAAAAAGGCACCTCTGCGGTGCGTTCGCCAGGCAGCCATAACGTTGGCCCCCATACAATAAGTAGAGAGGAAAAAGAGGTTGCCATAACCTCCTGAGGCAATGACCACAGCATGGGCAGAATGCCTTTCTATTTCCCCTGTGACCAGGTTCCTGGCAATAATTCCTCTGGCTTTGCCGTCAATTAAAACCAGGTCTAGCATTTCATGTCGGGTAAAAGAACGAATCTTTCCTCGCTGAATCTGTCTGTTCATGGCCGCATAAGCCCCTAAAAGCAATTGTTGTCCGGTTTGTCCTTTGGCATAAAAAGTCCTGGAAACCAGCACACCTCCAAATGAGCGGTTGTCAAGCAAGCCACCGTATTCTCTGGCAAAGGGAACCCCCTGAGCCACACATTGGTCGATAATATTGGTTGAAACTTCAGCCAATCTGTAAACGTTGGCCTCCCTTGATCTGTAGTCTCCTCCTTTTATGGTATCGTAGAAAAGACGATAATCACTGTCACCATCACCCTGGTAATTCTTAGAGGCATTTATTCCACCCTGAGCAGCAATGGAATGAGCTCTCCTGGGAGAATCCTGATAACAGAATGTTTTTACATTGTATCCCAATTCGGCCAGGGTCGCTGCTGCCGATCCACCAGCCAAACCAGTACCGACAACGATCACGTCAATATTCCGTTTATTCGCGGGATTGACGAGATCAATACTATTTTTATGATTGGTCCATTTTTCGGCCAGAGGGCCTTTTGGAACTTTAGAATCTAATATGCCCATATTTTAGTGCGTTATAGGATTTAAATGGTGATAAAGAGCAATAAAAGCAAATCCAAGGGGAATCACTACTGCATAGATTTTGGTAAAAGCTTTAATGGAAGTCGTGTATTTGTTGTTGACACCCATGGTCTGGAATGAAGAGGCAAAGCCGTGCCAAAGATGAAGAGAAAGCAGTACAAAAGAGAGAATATACAAGGCTGTCCTCCAGAAAGGAGCAAATTTTTCAACCGTCTCCGCATAGTACCTCGTCGGATCTTCAGGATTAACCTCAACGTATTTGTAAGCCATTTCATGAATCCAGAAATCGTAAAAATGTAAGCCGAGGAATGCAAGCACAACTGCCCCGGAGATAATCATATTACGCGACACCCAGGGAGCATTAGCGCTTCCTTTGTACTGTACGTAGTTAACACCTCGCGCTCTGTTATTCTGGATCTCGAGGACAAAGCCCATCACAAAGTGAATGACTACTCCTGCAATAAGAATGGGTTGCATGAGAAACTGCACTATCGGATTATACCCCATAAAATGAGAAAATTCATTAAAAGTCTCTGGGGAGATAACAGACGTAAAGTTGATTGTAAAGTGCAGGGCAAGGAATAAAACCAAAAAAATACCAGAAAGTGCCATAACAATTTTTCTGGCTATGGAAGACTTGATGAGTTTACTCATTATGTTAGTGAATTTGAATGACAAATTTACGGCAGAAGCCCCTGAATTACAAACTTCACAGACAATACTTCTAGCCCGGATAACGAATTTTGTCAATTCAAAAACCAGTGTTGAAGAATGAGGGTCAAAAGAACTGCTTATCGGGTATTTTATTTAAACAAAATTCTTGTCTGCCTCAGGAATTTACTCCAAAATAATGGATCGCTTTTCTTCCTTGCCATTTCCTTCGATAACCAACTCATAAGTGCCTTTGGGTAAATATGTTTTTCCGTCATCAGCAGTCTTTAACTCCACTTTGTACTTCTTGAGATAGTCCGATTTGCCCTGCTTGGAAAAAGCAACATCATAGGAAAGTATGTTGAAGCCCTTGTCTGCTTCCAGATCAAATGTGCTTACCTCGATCTTGTCCTGAGTTAAAATCTTAGCTGAAAACGCACCCTTCTTTTTCGTGTAAAAAGCAATATCAATACCCGGTGTGTTAGGTTCCGACCAGGAGCTCCTGCTATTCCCCCAACCCAATGAATGTTTTATTTCGGGGATATCAAAGACCACTAAATCTTGAGACAACCTATTCGGATCCA
Organism: Muriicola soli; assembly: GCF_004139715.1. GTDB lineage: Bacteria > Bacteroidota > Bacteroidia > Flavobacteriales > Flavobacteriaceae > Muriicola > Muriicola soli. The sequence goes on from NZ_CP035544.1 coordinate 2,973,902, forward strand.
TCTGCTGCAGAATGGCAATATCTGCCTTATAGATACTCCTGCCATGGGTGCCGACGACCAGGTGTTTTGCTTCCGGCTGAATCACGAGGTCATGTACTGCTACATTGGGAATTCCATTCTGAAATAGTTCCCAATGCTGCCCCTGATCTAAGGATACATAAAGGCCGTTATCCGTTCCCGCAAACAGTAGCTGATCGTTGACTGTATCTTCCAGGATCACGTTAACCGGAGAAGCCGGCAGATTAGAAGTGATGCTCTGCCATGTTTTACCGTAATCATCACTCTTGTAAATAAAGGGTTCAAAATTATCCCAACGATAAGCATTTAAACTGGCGTAAACTCTTTCCTTCCTGTGTTTAGAAGCAGCCACCCTGCTTACCCAAAGATCCTGCGGCAGGGAGTTGGAAATTACGTTCCAGCTGCCACCACCATTTGAGCTCATATGAATCAAGCCATCATCACTTCCTGTGTACAGCAAGCCAAATTTGAAAGGTGATTCTGAGATGGTCGTCAAGGTGCCATAGGCTACATTCCCTTTCTTCCCACCCTGGGTTAAATCATCAGAGATTGCCTCCCAATCGTCACCCTGATTCAGAGAACGATGCAGTTTGTTGCCTCCGAGATAGAGGATGTCCTGGTTGTGTGGAGAAAGAAGTATGGGCGTTTGCCAATTAAACCGATAGGGTTTTTCTCCCAGTTCGTGTTTAGGCTGTATTTTGGTTCTTTTTTTATTGTCAAGGTCGAGGCGGTAATAATTTCCAAATTGAAATCCTGTGTAAACCACACTGGAATTCCGATTGTCTATTTGTATCTGCATTCCGTCTCCTCCCATTATGGAAGTCCAGGGATAGTGGCCCGTCTGATGCCATCTGCTGCTTTCCTTGGCATTGTGAGGTCCTTTCCAAACCCCGTTGTCCTGGAGGCCACCATAAACATTGTAAGGCTTTTCATGATCGATGTTAATCGCGTAAAATTGACCTACTTCCGGACTGTTATTTTTGATCCAGTGAGCTCCGTCATCGTAAGAAATATTCACCCCGCCATCATTTCCATTGATCAGATGACCAGGCCTTACGGGATTGATCCAAAGGGCGTGATGGTCTGCATGCACATTATCCCCATCTACCGCTTTATAGGTATTTCCCCTGTCTGAAGAGGCAATTAAAGGTACCCCGGCCAGATAAATTTTATCCGGATTATTCCGGTCTACTCTGATCTGGGCAAAGTAATAACCATAACTGTAAAAAAGATCGTCAATATAGTCTTCGTTTTGTTTTGTCCAGCTGATACCCCCGTCATCACTTCGATAAACTTCGGCCCCAATAACAGGGGTGTCGAAGAGTAATGAATTAGCATCTTCTAGATAGGCGGCAAGGTCTTTTGGTTGTACAGCTCCGTCTTTAACCATGGCTTTGACGTTCTCAGCCTTGTATTTTTCCTGGAAGTCATTATCCTTGAGAAAATCATCAAGTAGAGAATTGTTCAGTTTTAGGAAGGCCTCAACTGACATGGTTTTAAAATCATCTTTTGTTAAGCCTTCTTCGCTTGTGTCATCTCTGTCAGATTCAGGACGCCTGTACTGATTGTCGTGTACTGCGTATACGATGTCGTCATTAAAGACAGCCAGGCCAATGCGCCCAACGCCATCGCCAGTGGGGAAACCACTATTCGGTTTGGAGATCAAGGTCCAGCGATCCCCTCCATCCGAACTTTTGTAGATCCCCGAACCTGCACCATTACCGGTAAAATTCCAGGCTTTGCGATCTTTGTCCCAGGCTGCTGCGTATTGAATATTAAAATTGTTTGGGGAGACAGCAAGGTCAATAATTCCTGTTTCTGAGTTGATAAATAGTGTTTTTTTCCAGGATTTACCGCCATTTGTAGTCTTGAAAACACCTCGTTCCTCATTTGGGGAATACAGGTGCCCGGTAATCCCTACGACCACTTCATCAGGGTTAGCCGGATTGATGTGTATTCTTCCGATGTGATGTGAATCGGGCAATCCCATATGTTCCCAGCTCTTACCCTTATCTGATGATTTCAACAAGCCTATTCCTGCATAGGAAGAACGCGAACTGTTGTTTTCTCCTGTGCCCGCCCAAATCACTCCGGTTTTCCAATCAACGGCAATATCACCAAGATTTTGGGTAGTGCTTTGATCCATAATCGGAGTAAAGGAGGTGCCATTATTGGAAGTGTGCCATAAGCCTCCAGAAGCATAAGCCACATAGAATTCAGAAGGATCGTCAGGATTTACATCCAGATCTACCACCCTTCCACTCATTACTGTCGGGCCAATATTCTCAAATGGAATATTTTTTACCAGGGAAGTAGAAGCCATTTTCTCCTTCTCTGCAAGGCCGTCCATAATTTTGGAAGCTTTGGTAACTTCCGGTTGAGCGGACAAAGAAATAGATATCAGACTGAGAAAAAAGGAAAGAGTAAATTTCATGCGAGTATAAAGATTTTTTTGGAAGGTATGAATTTGGCAGAGTTATGACAAGCAGCCTTCAAAAGATATGCAGTTAAATAGTTACTTTTGAAAAAAGTCAAACTACGGATGAAATACGAGCCAATAGATGCTTCACTTTTTGTAGCGAATCGAAATAAATTTATGTCGAGAATGAAACCCAAAAGTGTTGCGGTTTTCAATTCTAATGACGTTTACCCAATTAGCGCAGATAGTACAATGCCCTTTCAACAGCATAGGGACATCTTTTACCTCAGTGGAGTAGATCAGGAAGAATCCATTTTATTGCTTTTCCCGGATGCGTTAAAGGAGGAAAACAGGGAAATTCTGTTTGTTCGGGAAACTAATGACCATATCGCAGTCTGGGAAGGAGAAAAACTCTCCAAAGAGCAGGGGACGAAAGTATCAGGAATAAAAAATGTACAATGGCTGAGTGATTTCGAAAAAGTATTTTTCGAACAGATGACAGAAGCTGATACCATCTATTTTAATACCAATGAACACTACAGGCAGGCTGTTGAAACTCAGACACGAGAAGATCGATTTATCATCAGTTGTAAGGAGAAATTTCCGGCTCACGCTGTAGCAAAGAGCAATCCCATATTACAGGAAATCAGAGGGATAAAAGAGCCTCAGGAGATAGCCCTTATGCAAATGGCCTGTGAAATTACCGAAAAGGGATTCAGAAGGATACTTCAATTCACTAGCCCCGGGGTTTGGGAATACGAACTGGAGGCCGAATTCCTGCACGAGTTTATCAGAAATCGCTCCAAAGGGTTTGCCTATACCCCAATAATTGCCTCGGGAAATAATGCCAACGTGCTGCATTACGTAGTTAACAACCAGCAATGCAAGGCGGGGGATCTGATCTTACTCGATGTAGGGGCAGAGTACGCCAATTATTCGAGTGATATGACCCGCACCATTCCGGTAAGTGGAAAATTCAACAAAAGGCAGCGCGCTGTATACGATGCTGTTCTGAGGGTAAAGAACGAGGCTACAAAAATGCTGGTGCCCGGAACCATGTGGGCAGAATACCACGAAGAAGTAGGAAAGATCATGACTTCAGAATTACTTGGACTCGGACTTTTAGACAAGGCCGATGTGAAAAACGAAAACAAGGACTGGCCTGCGTACAAAAAGTACTTTATGCACGGCACAAGTCATCATATTGGACTTGATACCCATGACTACGGACCTTTAAAATCTCCGATGAAGGCAAATATGGTCTTTACGGTAGAACCCGGAATCTATATCCCCGACGAAGGTTTTGGAATAAGGCTGGAAGACGATGTGGTCATTCAGGAAAAAGGAGAACCGTTGAATTTGATGAAGAACATTCCTATTGAAGCAGAGGAGATTGAAAGCCTGATGCGGGATTCTCAATAGGAGACGAACCTATTTTAACTATTTGGTCTTTTTGGATCTCAAGATTCTGTACAAATTAGCAGCCAGCAATGTGATACAGGATGGGACAAGCCACCCAAGTTGAGCAGAGCTGAAGGGGATGAAATTATTGAATGAACTAAGATCGTATCCAAGTGCAAGACTTCCGAGGAAATCCGGGATACTAAACAGGATAGTAATTCCCACAACACTTCTGAACACCAACTTAGATGTCCATTTTTCTGGAAGTACGTTGAGCACAATCAGCACTATGGTGATAGGATAAATAAACATAAGGGCAGGGAGGGCAACGTCAATGATATAGCCCACTTCCATCTGACCCATAAGAACCCCAAGTATGGAACCGATAATTACAGTGATTACGTATGCTTTCTGAGAATTGGCAAATCTCGACTTTACGAAATCGCCTGTACCCGTTACCACCCCCACGGCTGTTGTAAAACAGGCAAGAGCTACAAGAACTGCAAAAATCCCTTTTCCGGTATTGCCCAGAGCATAAAAACTGATTTGCTGTAGCAAGTCTGTTCTGCTAATCTCAGAATCAAAGGAAGAATGCATTAGACCAGCAGATATAATCAGACCCGTATACACCAAAAACAAGGTAATGCCCGCAACCCATCCGGCATTGGCTATGAGTTTCTTTTTGTCTTCGTAGGAACCTCTGCCTTTTAGGTTGATGGATACAATAATTACTCCACCAACCACAACTGCCCCTATAGCGTCGAAGGTCTGGTAACCCTCCAGAATGGCATAACTCACCGGGTTTTTAATTGTGGAAGCTCCAAAATCAAAAGGTTCAGCGAAAATGACAATTCCGATAATTGCCAGGAGGATTAACAAGATCGCCGGAGTCATTAATTTACCAATGATATCCAGAATCTTATTCCGGTTCAATGCAAATATCAATACCAGGGCGAAGTATATAAAACTCGTTGTAATCGGTGAGATTTCAAAAAAGGTTGAGACGGCCATTTCATGTGCCACAGAAGCTGTTCTGGGCGAAGGCAGGCTGATGGAGATAGCGTAGACAACAAAGCAATAGATCAAACTGAACTTAGGGGAAACTTTAAGGGCAAAATCGAACATGGTTCCCTGCAGCTTTGCATGAGCGCGAATCCCAAGGATAGGTATAAAAACAGCGGAAAGTGCAAATCCCATCGCTACGATCCACCAATCAGATCCCGCTTTAAATCCAAGTTGAGGAGGCAGGATTAAATTTCCGGCTCCAAAGAATAATGAGAATAGAGCAAAAGCGGTAACCAGAAGCTCTCTGAGTTGGCGCATGGAACAAAATTAGATGGGAAAGATAACAGAAATTGGGGGGGAGGCAAACAGAAAAATAAGCATACTTCAAGGGGAAAAGAAGACGTTCATCGAATAATTGCGAAAAATATAGGGGCACACCCAATAAATCCTCGGAAGTAAACGTTCCTCTTAAAAGTGTTAGAAGTAACCTTTTTAATGAATGCTCAACTATAATTAATATTGCATTACATAGGTTCCCCAACCTTACCATGCGCCCTAATAACCTACTTCATGAAAAAAATATTCTGCCAAATTTTTGGACACCACTACTCTGTGTCAAAAAAAGTCACCCAGCACATTAAGGAATACAAATGCGTCCATTGCGGGAAGGAAGTCACCACTGATGTTAGCGGAAACCTTTCAACTCTTACTCCTGAATTACAGGATATCAATCAAACGCTGGAGATCATATATCAGAAAAGACATGCAGGCGAACAACAAGTAGCCTGAGCAACCCTTAGCCAAAGGAATTCCAACCTTGGGCTTTTAATGGGATGCTTTGTTCATTCCTGGAAATTAAGTGTGCACCCCGATCTGCTTCTGTCATATGCCCCACGACAGTAAGATTGGGGTTGCCCTTTATTTTAGGGAAGTCTTTTTGATCAATAGTGAACAGCAATTCGTAATCTTCCCCTCCACTGAGCGCTACCGTAGTGCTATCCAAATTAAACTCTTCACAGGCAGAAATAACCGTAGGATCTAAAGGGATCTTATCTTCATACAGCATACAGCCTACCTTACTGTTGGTACAGAGATGCAATATTTCAGATGATAGGCCGTCACTGATATCGATCATGGCTGTAGGTTTTACTTCCAGGTCGTTTAATAATGCAACAATATCTCTTCTGGCCTCAGGTTTTAGCTGTCTTTCTACAATATAGCTGTACGGCTCCAGGTCCGGCTGGCTATTGGGATTTACCTTGAAAACTTCCTTCTCGCGCTGTAGCACCTGAAGCCCCATATAAGCCCCGCCCAGATCACCGGTTACCACTAGTAAATCATTAGGCCTGGCTCCATTTCTATAGACTGCCTCACCCTCATCAACATGGCCTATGGCCGTTACAGAAATGTAAAGGCCCTTGTCTGAAGAAGTGGTATCGCCCCCAACAAGGTCGACTTGATATAAATCACAGGCCAATTGGATCCCGGAATAGAGTTCCTCCAAGGCTTCCAGGGGAAACCTGTTAGATACAGCAAGGGATACCGTAAGCTGTGAAGCCGTTCCATTCATGGCATAGATATCACTTAGATTCACTACTGCAGCCTTATATCCCAGGTGTTTTAAAGGCATATAGCTCAGGTCAAAATGAATGCCTTCTATGAGCTGATCGGTACTGACAAGAACATTTTTGTCTTCAAAATTCAAAACCGCGGCGTCATCCCCAATACCGAATTTGGTGGTAGATTGCTTTACGGTAAATACCTCGGTCAGGTGATTGATCAATCCAAATTCCCCGAGTTTATCTAAGGGTGTTTTATCTTTGTCTTTTCCTTCTAACATCCGGCAAAATTAAGCATGATCTCCCAGAAATTGTATCTTTACTAGGAAAATCTACTTGTCCCAGAAAACTCCGCTATGAAAAATCTGCTCTTATATCTCTTCTCGTTTCTTTTGATTTTAGGTTGCTCTAATTACGATGATCCAAATACCGATATTGATGTCATTGTACCAAATGATCCGCCTGAAGAGGAAACAGAGATTACAGAAGGCAATTTTTTTCCATGCGAAAATGGATTTGCCGGTGCTTACCCTTGCAGTGGATATGATCTTTTAGGACGCATCAGCCTTAATGCCATGAATGCATCTTCTGGCAATGATGTTTGGGGATGGACAGACATGACATCCGGGCGTGAGTTTGCCCTGGTAGGCTTGAATAACGGTACGGGCTTTGTAGAAATTACAGATTCGGAGAACCTCATATATTTAGGGAAACTTCCCACGGCAACTACATCCAGTACATGGCGTGATATCAAAGTCTATGGGGATTATGCTTTTGTTGGTGCTGAAGCAGCAGGACATGGAATGCAGGTATTCGATTTGCAAAATTTGCTTTCTGTTAATAATCCGCCGGTGACATTTTCTGCAGACGTGCGTTTTACGGGGTTTGGAAACTCTCATAATATCGTCATTAATGAGGATACGGGTTTTGCTTATGCCGTAGGAACTGACAGGGGTGATGCCTACAATGGGGGCGTACATTTCATCGATATACAAGATCCCATGAATCCGTTAGCTGCGGGGGATATGGCGATAACGGATACACTCACGATGCGCAAGTTGTACTTTACAATGGCCCGGATACAGACTATTCAGGGAATGAGATTTTTATAGGGGCCAATGAAAATGAAATGGTCGTGGCAGACGTAACAGACAAAATGAACCCATCTGCAATTTCATCCATACAATACGGAAATCTTGGGTATACTCACCAGGGTTGGTTTACTGAAGACCAGCGGTATTTTATTTTGGGGGATGAATTGGATGAGATCAATTTTGGATTTAATTCCAGGACACTTGTTTTTGATTTACTGGATCTGGACGCCCCGGTATTGCTGACCACATATTTGGGCAGCACTGCAGCAATAGACCATAATGGATATGTCAAAGGCAACACCTACTACCTTTCTAACTATACCGCCGGTATGCGTGTCCTTGATATTGCGGCAATCGATAGCGGCACCATCAACGAAATTGGATATTTTGATAGTTACCCTTCCAATAACAGTGCTTCATTTAATGGTGTTTGGAGCCTCTATCCCTATTTTGATAGTGGAAAAATCATTGTTAACGACATCAACTCCGGATTATTTGTCATTCAGGCTTCAAATTGAGAATCATGATTAAGCAGGGTATATATGCCTTTGTTCTTCTGGCACTTTTCAGTTGTTCCGATGACAACTCAACGGATGCTGTATTGGAAATCAACAAATTTAAGGGAGAGGTTGCCTGGATTACTTCATTCGGAGGATCAGGAGATGATACCCCACGCTCGGTGATCAGCACTTCGGATGGCGGCTACGCTATTTTTGGCTATACAAACAGTACTGACGGCGACCTTGATAGCAAGACGACCAACGTAAACGACTACTGGTTAGTTCGATTAGATGCTGATGGAATACTACTTTGGTCAAGAACTTACGGAGGAAGCAAGGATGACCGGGGACAGGCGGTAATAGAAACTTCCGATGGAGGATTTGCGATTACTGGTTACGCCATGAGCGACGATGGAGACGCCAGTAATAATGAAGGTTTTCACGATAACTGGATCTTAAAATTAGACACGCAGGGGAATGTGGAATGGGAGCAGAGCTTTGGTTTTTCAGGCCATGATCATTCCTACGACCTGGTGGAATCTGAAGGTGGCGCTTTATTCTTTACCGGTTTTCTCGACATTACCTCGGCAAGAGCCGACGGCTACACAGAGAAGTCCTATACCCTTACCCGCCACGGGGTAGGAGAATTCTGGGGAACCCAACTCAATAATGAAGGAGAACTGGAATGGCGGGAGTATTTCGGAGGGACAAACAATGACAGGGCACATGCAGTCGTCAATGCCCATGAAGGTGGATATGTGATGGCCGGATTTTCAGAAAGCGATGATTTTGATATTTCAGACCCCAATGGTTCGTACGACTTCTGGGTCGTAAAAATCGATGCGGAAGGTCAAATGGTTTGGGAACAATCCTACGGGGGTTCGGGGATTGATATTGCCCAGGATATTGCAAAAACAGAAGACGGGGGTTATATCATAACGGGCAGCACCATTAGCACAGATGGCGATGTAGCAGTATCTCATGGCGAGTCGGAAATCTGGGTGGTTAAGATTGATGCACAGGGGAATATGCTTTGGGAACGCACTTATGGAGGATCCAGTTTTGAAGCGGCAGAAAGCATACGTCCAACGGCCGATGGGGGATTTGTGATCGCCGGAAATGCTAAAAGTACAGACCAGGACCTCAGTACAAACGCAGGCGAGAACGATTTGTGGGTGCTGAAGATCGATGCTCAGGGACAATTGATCTGGGAGCAGGCTTACGGCGGCACTAATCTGGAATTTGGTTTTGACGCCCTGGAAACGGAGGATCAGGGAATTTTAGTGGTTGGAGAGAGCAACAGTACAGATCTATTCCCTCTGCTAAATAAAGGAGGCACAGACCTTGTTGTGATCAAAATAGAATAAAAGCACGCCACTTCTCTAAAAAATTCCTCTTTTTCTTTCCATTATTTGAGTCGGAAACATAGAATTCTCTGATGTTTCCATATGTTATTATAATGTTAGAATCTGTTTGAATACCCCAGTTTTAGTGTATATTTGTGAACTATTTAGAATAAGTCCAATTAAGATGATTAAAGTATCGGAAACGGCAAAAAAGAAAGTATCAAACCTGATGTCTGAGGAAGGTTTTGACGTATCCAAAGATTACGTTCGGGTAGGAGTGAAAAGCGGCGGATGCAGTGGATTGTCTTACGAACTAAAATTTGATTCGCAAATCAGTGAAAGCGACAAGGTTTTTGAAGATAACGATGTGCGAATTTTGGTAGATAAAAAAAGCTTTCTCTATTTGGTAGGTACGGTCCTGGAATATTCAGGCGGACTGAACGGAAAAGGATTTGTTTTCAACAACCCCAACGCACAGCGCACCTGTGGTTGCGGAGAGAGTTTTTCTTTATAGATTTTTACAATACGCAATATGGCATATACAGAAGAAGAATTAAAGAAAGAGCTGGAAACCAAGGAATACGAATACGGTTTCTATACTGACATTGAATCTGACACCTTCCCCAAAGGATTGAATGAGGAGGTGGTCATTGCGCTTTCTAAAAAGAAGGAAGAACCAGACTGGATGACCGAATGGCGTTTGGAAGCCTACAGAGGTTGGAAGGAAATGGTAGAACCGGAGTGGGCAAACATCAGATATAAAAAACCCGATTTTCAGGATATCAGTTACTATTCAGCTCCGAATAGTAAGCCAAAATACGATAGCCTCGATGAGGTAGATCCGGAATTACTCGACACTTTTAAAAGACTGGGGATTTCCCTGGATGAACAGAAGAAACTTGCCGGAGTTGCAGTAGACATTGTAATGGATTCGGTTTCCGTTGCTACAACTTTTAAAAAGACCCTAGCTGAAAAAGGAATCATTTTCTGCTCTATTTCTGAAGCGATAAAGGAGCACCCTGAGCTCGTGAAAAAGTACATCGGCACAGTGATACCTCGTAAAGACAACTTCTACGCCGCTCTTAATTCAGCAGTTTTTACTGATGGATCATTTTGTTACATACCCAAAGGGGTGAGATGTCCTATGGAATTGTCTACTTACTTCAGGATTAACCAGGCAGGTACAGGGCAATTTGAGAGAACACTGGTAATTGCTGACGAAGGAAGTTATGTGAGTTACCTGGAAGGCTGTACAGCCCCATCTCGAGATGAGAATCAATTGCACGCTGCGGTTGTTGAACTTATCGCCCTTGACGATGCCGAGATCAAATATTCTACAGTACAAAACTGGTTCCCGGGAGATAAAGAAGGGAAGGGTGGAGTTTACAATTTTGTGACCAAAAGGGGAATTTGTGAGCGAAATGCAAAAATTTCCTGGACACAAGTAGAAACGGGTTCAGCCATTACATGGAAATACCCTTCCTGTATTTTAAAAGGGGATAATTCCATCGGTGAATTCTACTCTATAGCTGTCACCAATAACTATCAGCAAGCTGATACAGGGACAAAAATGATACACCTTGGGAAGAATACCAAGAGTACAATTATTTCCAAAGGAATCTCCGCAGGAAAATCACAAAACAGTTACCGCGGGCTTGTACAGGTAAACAGCAGGGCAGAAAATGCCCGAAATTTTTCTCAGTGCGATAGTCTGTTGATGGGGAATGAGTGTGGAGCCCATACTTTTCCCTACATCGAAGCAAAGAATAAAACAGCCCAGATAGAACACGAGGCAACCACCAGCAAAATTGGAGAAGACCAGATCTTCTACTGCAACCAGCGGGGGATTGATACTGAAAAAGCCATTGCCCTGATTGTCAATGGTTTTAGTAAGGAGGTACTAAATAAACTGCCTATGGAATTTGCAGTTGAAGCACAGAAACTCCTTGAAATAAGCCTTGAAGGTTCTGTAGGATAAGTAAATAAACTAAGATTAAAAGTAAAACGAAGATATCATGTTGAAAATTAAGAATCTGCATGCCAAAGTAGACGGGAAGGAGATCCTAAAAGGCGTGAACCTTGAGGTTTTGCCTGGAGAGATACACGCTATCATGGGGCCAAACGGTTCCGGGAAAAGTACACTGGCTTCCGTAATTGCGGGGAACGAGGATTTTGAGATCACCAAAGGGGAGGTCATTTTTGAAGGAGAAGATCTCGAAGATGCTTCTCCCGAGGAACGAGCCCATAAAGGAATCTTCCTTTCCTTTCAATACCCAGTGGAGATTCCGGGTGTCTCTGTAACCAATTTTATGAAGACAGCCATCAACGAATCCCGAAAAGGGCGTGGCATGAAAGATATGCCTGCTAATCAGATGCTGAAGTTGATCAGGGAAAAATCTGAATTACTCGACATTGACCGAAAATTCCTTTCAAGATCTCTCAATGAAGGATTCTCCGGGGGAGAAAAGAAGCGAAATGAAATCTTTCAAATGGCCATGCTGGAGCCCAAATTGGCAATTCTTGATGAAACCGATTCCGGATTGGATATCGATGCCTTGCGAATTGTGGCCAATGGGGTAAATAAATTAAAGAGCAAAGAAAATGCCGTAATCGTAATTACGCATTATCAACGACTACTGGAATACATTGTACCAGATAAGGTGCATGTTATTCACGATGGAAAGATTGTAAAATCAGGAAGTAAGGAACTGGCCCTGCAGCTTGAGGAGAAAGGATACGATTGGCTAAAGCAGGAAACGGTAGTATAAATTAAACAGTACCGGCAACCCTCGAAGGCTGCCTTAAATGAGTGAAGTTCAAAATGGATCTGAAAGAAAAATTAGTATCGTCCTTTATGGCATTCGAAAACAACGTGGATGTGGAACACCCTATTCACGATATCCGAACAGAAGCCATCAAGAATTTTGAAGAGAAAGGATTTCCCACGAAAAAGGATGAAGCCTGGAAATACACTTCCCTGAATAGTTTGCAGAAAATTGATTTCAGCATATTTCCGAAGGAAGAAAACACTCTGGAATATCACCAGGTTAAAAAGTATTTCCTGCACGAGATCGATACCTACAAAATCGTATTTATAGACGGGATCTACTGTTCCAATTTATCCGAAACAACTCATGACGGGGTAGATATCTGTTTGATGAGTTCAGCACTCACCAAGCCGATGTACAAGCCCGTAATGGATGTGTATTTTAATAAAGTCGCTTCCAAAGATGAGAGTCTTACTTCACTGAATACGGCATTTAGCAGGGAAGGAGCTTATATTTATATCCCCAAGAATAAGGCGCCGAAGAAACCCGTTGAGATCCTTCATTTTGCCACGGGGAACGAAGCTTCGCTGATGTTGCAGCCCAGGAACCTAATTATTGCAGAGGAAAACGCAGAATTACAGGTGATTGAAAGGCATCAGAGTCTTACAGGTAATGCGGTGCTCACCAATTGCGTCACAGAGATCTTTGCGGCAAAAAATGCAATTGTGGACTATTACAAGGTTCAGAACGACAGTAAGGTCGCCTCTCTGATAGACAACACCTATATTGCCCAGAAGGACAAAAGTGTTGTTAATGTTCACACCTTTTCCTTTGGCGGTAAGCTCACCCGAAATAACCTGAATTTCTTTCAGGATGGGGAACACATCGAATCTACGCTAAAAGGTGTCACCATACTTGGAGAAAAGCAGCACGTAGATCATCACACTTTGGTGCATCACCAGCAGCCCAATTGCGAAAGCCATCAGGATTACAAGGGGATTTACGGAGAGAAATCAACCGGTGTATTCAATGGAAAGATCATCGTTGATAAGATAGCGCAGAAGACCAATGCCTTTCAGCAAAATAACAATGTGTTAATCAGCGATAAAGCCAGCATCAACACCAAACCCCAGTTGGAGATTTTCGCCGATGACGTAAAATGCTCTCACGGTTGTACGATTGGTCAATTAGATGAGGACGCACTTTTCTACCTGCAATCCCGGGGAATTCCGCGGAAAGAGGCAACCGGACTACTGATGTATGCATTTGCGAACAACGTACTTGAAAGCGTTCGCCTCCCGGAATTGAAAAATCGGATCAACAAACTTATTGCCACAAAGTTAGGAGTTCGTTTAGGCTTTGACCTGTAAGAAAACCCTCCTAAAATATTCTTAATTAACTTTCTTTTAAAGGAAGAGGGAGTATTGATCATTTAGCTTAGTTGGACAAACCAAGTTAAAAACACAGCCATGATCAGATCTCTTTTTTGCGCATTTCTCCTCCTTTGTACTTTTGTTACCACCGCTCAGGATAAAAACTGGAGTATCGAAGTAAGTTATCCCATTTCCACCAATGATGCATTTGCTTCTTCTAACCAGGGAACGTTAGGAGCCGGTATCAAGTACCGTTTCGTTGACCTTAGAAAATTTAGGCTGGGAGTTTCAGCTGATATTACATGGTTCGCCACCACCATCGTTAATGATTCTGATCCTGTCCAGGAATTCAATTATCGAGATGTCTTTATTCAGCCCGGGTTTTTTGTTGAAGGACCCCTTTCCGCTAATGGTAAACTACGATTTTCCGCAGGCGTAGGTTGGACGTGGTTGTATTCCAGGGGAGGTAGGGCCTTTTTTGATGAATTCGGCCGTGTTCAGGGTGTAGATTGGGCAAATGGTTTAAACCTGAATATAGGGTTGATCTATGACATTACCCCAAGTATCTTTGTACAAACTCAGTACGATCATCTTTTTATATCCGGCGATGTCACAGACGGGAATATTGGCCTGATCAAGTTGGGTGGGGGATTCCGATTCTGACCTGAGTAAAGTCTTATAGGCAAAATGGCTTGTCTTTCGGTATAATTTGAAAGTATAAAGATGTATACCTTTAATTTATAAATAGGAATCGCAATGTATTAAATATACCTATGGGCTAACTACGAAATACTATAGGACGAACACAGTAATTACAGAGGTCTTCGGTATCTTTGTGCCACATGGAAAAGACAATGATCAATATTGACAAAATAAGAAAGGACTTCCCTATCCTCAACAGGAAAGTGAATGGGAATCCCCTGATCTATTTCGACAATGCTGCGACCTCTCAAACCCCTAAAATGGTAATGGATGTAATTGTCGATTACTACAGCAATTACAATGCTAATATCCACAGGGGGGTTCATACCCTGGCTCAGGAAGCTACTGAAGCTTATGAAGGGGGGAGAAGGAAAATTCAGCAATTCTTTAACGCCGCAAAAAGTCATGAGATCATTTTTACCTCAGGGACCACCCACGGTATAAATCTGGTAGCACAAGGGTTTACACACTTTGTCAAAGAAGGTGATGAGGTTTTAGTTTCGGCCATGGAACACCATTCTAATATTGTACCCTGGCAAATGCTGTGTGATCGGACTGGTGCGACTTTAAAGGTGATCCCGATGAATAAGGAAGGTGTTCTACTGATGGATAAGTACCAAGACATGCTGTCCGAAAAGACCAAATTGGTGGTATGTAACCATGTTTCCAACGCCCTGGGGACAATAAACCCAATTGAAGAGATTATTCCTATGGCTCACGCCGTAGGTGCGGCCGTATTAATCGATGGAGCACAGTCTTCCCCGCATATAAAGGTAGATGTACAGAAGTTAGACGTCGATTTCTACACAGCTTCGGCACACAAACTATGTGGCCCTACAGGGATTGGGATGTTGTACGGCAAGGAGGAATGGCTCGCTAAATTACCTCCTTATCAGGGAGGTGGTGAGATGATCGCAGAAGTAACTTTTGAAAAGACCACCTACGCAGACCTTCCCTATAAATTTGAGGCCGGCACCCCTAATATATGCGGAGGCATAGCCTTCGGGGCCGCGCTTGATTACCTCAACCAAATAGGGCTTGACGCTATTGAGCAATACGAACACGAGTTACTTGAATATGCAACCAAAAAGCTTTTAAAAATTGACGGTTTGCAGATCTATGGAACTGCCACTGATAAAACGGCAGTGATTTCATTTAATATCAAGGGTATTCATCCTTATGACATCGGTACTTTACTGGATAAAATGGGAATCGCTTTGCGAACAGGGCATCACTGCGCCCAACCCGTGATGGATTATTTTCAGATACCGGGAACGATCAGGGCCAGTTTTAGTTTTTACAATACAAAAGAAGAAATAGACCGATTTCTTGATTGCCTGGAAAAGGCCAGGCAAATGCTCACATAGGTCTTTACAGTACAATTCTCTTATCCCGACTTTTGATCTTAGTACGTTTCATTCAACTTGTTTACACTTTAGCGAAAAATTTCACATTTTCTTAATATTTTGTTAAATATTATTAAATTGGGCGGCATATAATCCATTTAATTAAAACAAATGATAAGAAAAACATTTTTTGGGATAGCCGTACTGTCCCTAGCCATGGTCTCCTGTGAGAAAGAATCAAATGAGGCCGCCATCATCAATGCTCAGGAAATCCAGGTAGACATGAGCGACTTTTATGTGTACACGGATGAGGTTGATGATTTTTTTGCTAAAGGTGAAAAGGGGAAGCATTGTGCCTCCATGTCAGTTTTAAATGCGGAGTTAAGCAAGAATCCGGGCCTGGAACGGAAAATGTATGATATAGAAAAGCAAGCCCGAAAATTTATTGCCTCAAAAAAACCAGACGGTAAACCCGGTAACGGCAATGGTGGCGGTAATGGCGACGGAGGTGGAGGTGGAGATCCGGTTGACGATGGCCTGGGAGCTATAAGTATTCCGGTTGTTGTTCACGTCATTTACAATCAAGCTAATCCGGATGAAAATATCAGCAGTGCACAGATCAATTCTCAGATCAGTGTCCTGAATGCAGATTTTAATGCAACGAATAATGATAAAAACCAGGTCCCATCTGAATTTAGCGGACTTGCAGCAAATTCTGATATCAATTTCAATTTAGCTCAGGTGATTCGCGTGAGTTCCACAAGAACTTCCTGGGGTACAAATAATGCCATGAAATACTCTTCAAATGGCGGCTCCGACGCCGTATCTCCACAAACTCACCTAAACATTTGGGTGTGTAATATCGGCGGAGGAATACTGGGATACGCTCAATTCCCGGGTGGAAATTCTTCTACTGACGGAGTTGTTATTTCTCCTCAGTATTTTGGTACAACAGGATATGTATCGGCACCTTTTGATAAAGGAAGAACGGCCACCCACGAAGTGGGGCACTGGGCAAATTTACGCCATATCTGGGGTGACGGAAGATGCCGTCAGGACGATTTTGTCTCGGACACCCCTTCTTCCGACCGTCCTAACTACGGATGCCCAACCTATCCAACAGCTCATTGCAGGTCTAATGATATGACCATGAATTACATGGATTATACCAATGATGCGTGTATGTATATGTTTTCCGAAGGCCAGAAAGCTAGGATGCGGGCAATTTTTGCTCCGGGAGGACCAAGAGATGCTTTCCTTCCTTAACCAAATAATATTATAGTTGTAAAAGGCGCCCATTGTGGCGTCTTTTTTGTAGTTTCTCTATCAAAGTAACTTTATGAAGTACGCCTACCTGATCTGTTTGTCAATTACCATTTTTAAAGGATGTTCTCAGGAATTCAAGGGAGAGTTGCTGGAATCAGTTCGATATTCGGTCAGTACCAGGGGGTATTATTATGAACTTGTGGCCAGTCCCGAATATACCATGATAAAAAAAGACCGAAATCTTGATACTTATCACAAGACTCCAATGTCACAAGAAGACTGGAATACGATCATTAATATGCTCAAAAGAGTAGATGTATACACCCTTGAAAACCTCGAGACCCAAACAGGCATGAGTAGTGCAGACAGAGCCGCCATGGCCGAACTAAGTGTTGTCTATGATAAAGAAGAATACATTACTAATTTATTCGATGAAGGATCTCCCCCAGGGCCATAGAATCTTTGATAAACAAATTGTTAGTATTGGCCGAATCAGTTGAAAGACAGTAATACTTATCGTATTTTTGCGACAAATTAATGAGGATGAGCATACAGGAAATACAAAGGGAGATCGTAGACGAATTTTCCATGTTCGACGATTGGATGCAGCGCTATGAATACATGATCGAATTAGGGAAATCCCTACCCCTTATAAAGGAAGAATACAAAACTGAAGACCACATTATAAAAGGATGTCAGAGCAAGGTTTGGGTGAATGCTGAATTGGAGAATGACAAGTTGATTTTCACAGCAGACAGTGATGCGATCATCACCAAGGGCATCATCGCCATACTGATCAGGGCCTTCAGCAATCAGAAACCGCAAGACATAATTGATGCAGAAACAAGCTTCATCGATGAAATAGGCCTGAAAGAACATCTATCCCCAACAAGAGCAAATGGCCTGGTAAGTATGATCAAGCAGTTAAAACTTTATGCGGTGGCTTACCAAACACAACTAAATTAAAAGTAAAATGAGCGAAACAGCTGTAGATACTCAGGAGTTAGGAGAAAAAATCGTCAGGATACTGAAGACTATTTACGATCCGGAAATCCCGGTTGATATATACGAATTAGGGCTGATTTACGATGTATTTGTCAATGAGGATAATGAGGTTAAGATCCTTATGACCCTTACCTCCCCCAACTGCCCGGTGGCGGAGACCCTTCCCGTAGAAGTTGAAGAGAAGGTTAAATCACTTGATATCATCAAGGATGCTGAGGTTGAAATTACATTCGACCCGCCCTGGAGTCAGGAATTGATGAGTGAGGAAGCAAAATTGGAATTGGGCCTGCTCTAGGCGTCATCTCAAATCACCCTCAAATGTCAAATGAAATTGTAAACAGAGTTAGTTCTAGTCCGCTGGTCACTTTTGACCTGGAAGCGTACTATCCGGAGGGGAAGAGACTGCTCCTAGATATCAGTCCGTGGCTGTTGGAAGGCATCATACTCAAGGAAAAAGAATTCAGGCAATACATCAACGAACATCCCTGGGAAGATTACAAAGATGCTTTTGTGGCCCTTCATTGTTCCACGGATGCTATTGTTCCCGGTTGGGCTTTTATGCTCGTGACCACTAAACTTCAACCCTGGGCGGCTGAAATAGTACAGGGCGATCTTAACCTGCTTGAAACCGTACTCTATAAAAGGGTCATAGATGAACTAGATGTCACCGGTTTTGTGAATAAACCCGTGATCATCAAAGGCTGCTCTAACAAACCGGTACCGGCAAATGCCTATTTATGGGCAACAAATAAACTTCAAGGGGTAGCAAAAAGCGTAATGTACGGAGAGGCCTGTTCTTCGGTACCACTTTTCAAGAAAAAGTAAAACCTTTTACTCTCTTTCATTTTGAGGTCATAAGTGAGCCTGATATTTCACTTTCGCCTATGATCAATTTGATTTTTCGAATATTTAATACAGTCCCTTTCACACTGAAATAACCACTTATTCGATGGATTAGTCAATTGCAATATTAGTTGCAGGGGCTTTGGTAACGGGCAACCATTTGTGCAGACAAATAAAGCCAATGTATCTTAATCTGACTGTGTGCAATTGGGGAAGGATAAAAATGAAGCGAGTTGCAAAGCCTCCTTTTGTCCTCCTACGGGAAATTTTAGGTGATTGCTATCAGGTGTATCCATGAGAAGTTAGAAACCATAATGAACTATACTAAAAAAACCCTGATCGACTGATCAGGGTTTTTTATTAGTAGGTCTTTTAATAAGATCTAAAGTCTTAGCGTTAATTTGGGGAAATGAACACTAAAGTAGAAAGTTCAAGGTAGGATTTGGGGATGAACACTTACACTTAACTACACTGTAAATGTATCTCAGTAAGCTTCGGAGGCCAAAACTATGTTGTCAACTACGGGGTTCTTGTTGTGAAAAATATCAAGGGTAAAAATCTTCGGTGAAATACACTTATTTTTAATAAGCATCCAGGTTTTCAGGATATAAAAAGTTGTTATACGGGAATCGGGTTACGTGGATATCCCTTACCGCGCGGTAGACTCTTTTCTTAAATTCATCCAGATTTTCCTTATTCAGGGCTGAAATAAAAAGGGCATGGTCTCCCATCCGCCTCATCCAGGTCTTTTCCCATTCGTCCAGGCTCATATGCCTCGAGGTCTTTTCTGTTGTGAGATCATCTTCAGCTATTACCTCTGGTTGATAAAGGTCTATTTTATTGAAGACCATAATTGTTTCCTTGTCGTCCGAACCAATCTCGAGCAACACCTGGTTTACAGAATCGATATGCTCTTCAAAATTGGGATGAGAGATATCTACCACATGAAGCAGGAGATCAGCCTCCCTTACTTCGTCAAGGGTGCCCTTAAAACTCTCCACCAACTGAGTGGGAAGCTTCCTGATGAATCCAACGGTATCGCTCAGTAAGAACGGTAGGTTACCTATAACCACTTTTCTAACGGTGGTATCCAGGGTAGCAAATAGCTTGTTTTCGGCAAAGACTTTGCTCTTGCTGATAACATTCATCAGCGTAGACTTGCCCACATTGGTATAGCCCACAAGTGCCACTCGCACAAGAGATCCGCGATTTCCTCGCTGTGTCTCCATTTGACGGTCTATCTTGGTAAGTTTCTTTTTGAGCAAGGCGATACGATCCCTTACAATACGCCGGTCAGTTTCTATTTCGGTTTCTCCCGGACCACGCATCCCAATTCCCCCACGTTGGCGTTCAAGGTGAGTCCAAAGGCCTGTTAGCCTGGGGAGCAGGTATTCGTACTGGGCCAGTTCTACTTGGGTTCTGGCGTAACTGGTCTTTGCCCTCTGGGCAAATATGTCGAGGATCAGGCCGGTTCTGTCGAGGATCTTGCAGCGCAGTTGTTTTTCAATATTTCGTTGCTGTACTGGTGTAAGCTCATCATCAAAGATCACAGAGCCGATCTCGTTCTCCTTTACATAGGCCTCCACTTCCTGCATTTTTCCACTCCCGATAAAGGTTTTGGGATTTGGGGTGTCTATCCTTTGTACAAACCGCTTGCTGACCTCCCCACCCGCAGTATAGGTAAGAAATTCAAGTTCATCAAGATACTCCGTTACTTTTTCCTCGTTCTGTTCCCTATTAATCACACCAATGAGAACAGCTTTTTCATATTCTATAGATTTCTTTTCTAGCATACCCTTTAATATAGTGCAAAGCTACACAATACCTGTAAAGCTATTTTGTATTTTAGGAATCATATAACAGAGATATGGCATTTACCCTATTTCGCTCGAGCAAGGAAGCGAATGTTTTTACGATCGCCTTTTATAACCTGGAAAACTTATTTGACACCCGGGATGATCCTCATAAACTAGATGACGATTTTACTCCTAAAGGGTTTAAAAAATGGACACCTAAGCGCTATCGCAGAAAAATTAAAAAATTAGCGAAGACCATTTCCCGTTTGGGAGTGCAAACCAGTAATTACCCGCCTGTTCTCGTAGGATTAGCAGAATTGGAGAATAAATTGGTGATTCGTGAAATGCTCGACACAAAGGCACTCCGGGGAAAGGGGTATAAATACATCCACTTCGATTCTCCCGATGAAAGAGGAATAGACACGGCCTTACTTTACCATCCGCAGCATTTTGAAGAAATTTCATCTGAGAACATTTTCCTGCAAGTTCAGAATCCGGACGGACGCCCTGATGCTACTCGCGATATTCTTTACGTCCACGGCAAGCTCCACGGTGAACCCGTACATATTTTTGTGAACCATTGGCCTTCGAGAAGAGATGGCGCAAGTGAAACAGCCTATAAACGAATCAAAGCAGCAGAGACCATCCACAGTACCATGAGATTGATCGAGAAAAAGGAGAAGAAACCTAATTATTTGGTTATGGGCGACTTTAATGACGGACCGTTTGACAAAAGTATAAAGACTTTGTTAAGTGGGACAGATCTTTACAATCCGATGGAAAGACTGATAGGGGAGGACAGGGGAAGTGCAAACTACAAACAACGCTGGTCCCTCTTCGATCAAATTATACTGTCAAATACATTTTTTAATAAAGGATCAGGGCATCATAGTTTTGCCCATGCAGATATTTTTGATGATCACTTATTAAAGGAGTGGAGCGGGCGGTATAAAGGCAATCCTTTTCGAACTTACGTTGGTAAAAAATACCTCGGAGGCCATAGTGACCATTTTCCGGTCTACATACAATTGCGATTAATAAAAACTGAAGAATAACAGATGCGCTATTATACTCTGAGAATCTCTTCCTCGGCCAGAAGCGTTTCATTTCTCAACCTTAATAATACCTGAGCCACGGTGATCACATCTCTTTCGCAGTAAAGAATAATACGGTCCAGATCTTTATCCTTGTAAAATACCTCGCGAACCATACTTCCGTCGATGTCTTCCTTTGGGGAAGGGATACCCAGCACATGGGCCATGAGTTTTAAAGAGGTATAATGTTTATAATCTCCAAATTTCCACAATTCCATGGTATCGAGATGGGGGACTTCCCATGGTTTTTTACCAAAATGGTTGAGTTTTTCAGGAAGCGGAATATTGTGGATGATCATACGCCGGGCGATATATGGAAAATCAAACTCTTTCCCGTTGTGGGCACAAAGCAGATACTTTCTGGACGTAAAATGACTTTCCAATAAAGAACGAAATTCTTTTAGTAAGGTTAATTCATCCCCGTGAAACGTAGTGACTCGAAATTTTCGCAGACTCCCCTTAAAGTGAAAATAACCTACAGAGATACAGATGATCTTGCCGAATTCGGCCCATATTCCTGCATTTTCATAGTATTCTTCTGCAGTAATCCCCTCTCCTCTTTTGTATTTTGATTTCTGATCCCAAAGACTCTGTTTGTTTTCATCAAGCTGATCGAATTCCGGAACTTCAGGAACGGTTTCAATATCGAGAAAGAGTATGTTCTCCAGATCAATTTTCTTCAGCATAGTAATAATCAATTGTAAATGTACTGCAGGGGGCTTCGCAAAATTAAAGATACCAAGTTTTGATATTTTAGGATGTTATACTCCAGACAAAGAGAAGACATTATCCCGAAACAAACCTTCAGTAAACAGCCCCTTGTTTAAGAATGCGTATTTTTAAGAAAAAATTGCATGAAATATTTCACTAAAATAGGCTTTTGCCTGCTTGTGTTTCTGGCGGCTTCCTGTTCCAGGGATAATGCGCCCGGAACTATTGAAGAAGAAGTGTCCCTGCCCGATTTCCGGTTGATTGGTGAAGATGAAGGGAACATTTATCAATACTCCTATGACGCTTCCCTGGAAAGCGGTACAGAGACTAACCTCACACAAAGCCTGGGAGTTGATCCTTTTTATCTAACGCTGCGTCAGGTGGCTGCAGAAGTTAGCTTTTACAGCTTCTCTTCCGATAATTTTTCCCTTATCCAACAGAATACCTTAACAGGGCAATCAACTTTATATCCAAACTTTTATACTGTTTCTGAAGATCGATCCATTACCTGGGGGACAAATTCCGAAGACCGCATCTTTTTGGGCTATTATAGTCCTAAAGGAAGTCGGGATTTCGGACTAAGAACGCTAGATCCCGAGGATGGGAGTTTTACTGATCTATCTCTCGACACTAATATCCAGCAGGCTTATGATCCTTTGTACTTCCGGCAACGACTTTTTATTACCTATAAGGATGAAGCGGGGGATTACAAGATCGTGGTCTTTAATACGGAAAGTGGTACCGTAATGGTAACCCTGGATTATGGATTTGGCATACCCAATTTGCTAATCGATGAATTGGGGAACATTGGAATTCTTATCGGTCTGGGTAATTCAGATTTTATATATCAGGTTTTCGATTTGGAGACCCTTGATGAAATAAATGAATTCGCTTTTTCTTTGGATGAATTCCTGCCACCGGGTCCTTTACAGGGAGATATCTTTGAAACAACGCTTTACTACACCAATTTCCTGGCACAGCCTTCAACAGTTCCATTTGGCCCGGCATACTTCGATTTTGAAACCAATGTAAATTTCGTGGTGGATATTCTCGGGATCGTCCAACAAGTGGAAATGGATACAGGATTTACTGTTGCATTAACCGCGCTACGCTACTATAATGAAGCTGAAATATTTCTGATGGGATATGCCGATGCAAGTTCGCCGGCAGATCTCAACGGAGGGGTTCTTGCCATTTCTAAAACAGGACAATTATTGAGTCGGATTGAACTGCCTTTTGTCCCCACATACTTTGTAAAGCCTTAAAATCGCGTTTTAAACTGGCCGGTCGGTTTGCACTTAATTGAATTGTGATTGGGTCAACAGGACTTTTCAAGCGACAGACCAAAATGATCGATAAAAAGTCAAAAAAGTAAAATTAAAAGGAGTACAAACTGACTTTAGAAACCGGTTAGTCGGTTAATCCGGGAAGAGCGACTGCTGCTTTGAAGGGCTTTCGTGGTTTAAAAGCCATTTTTTCCGATCTAATCCACCTGCGTACCCTACGAGATCTCCATTACTTCCTATCACTCTATGACAAGGAATAATGACCCAAATAGGGTTCTTCCCATTGGCCGCAGCAGCAGCACGGATAGCTTTGGGATCACCCAATTTTTTAGATAGATCCATGTAAGAAATTGTTTTTCCGTAAGGGATCCGACTAAGTTCTTCCCATACCTTTTTCTGGAATTCGGTTCCCCTGGGGTTTAGTGGAAGATCAAATTGCTTTCGACTTCCGTTAAAATATTCCTGAAGTTGATAAATAGCATCCTCGAGTACTTCAGGATGGTCTGCAATTAAATTTTGATTTCCGCCTATCAAACTAACGGATGTAATACCATTCTGATCTCCTTCAATTTGAGCTTTTCCAAGGGGTGTTTTTAAAAATGCTGTGGCCATAGAAGGGGATTGAAGATTGCTGCAACTTTGTCTTGTGAAGTTACAAAAAAGGGAAGTCTAAAGTTTGTCCAGGTAATCATAAAACAACTGATGGAGGGAAGTACGGATATTCAATTCGTACAATTGCCGGTGATCTCGACTGGGATAAACCCGGTTAGATAGAAAAATAAAAACCAATTGGTATTTAGGATCAGCCCACACGAAAGTACCCGTAAATCCGCTATGTCCAAAGCTTTCGGCACTAGCTGATGGTGCCGGATATGCATCTTTTAGATCCTTTAGAGCGTTATCTAATAATGGTTTGTCGAAACCAAGTCCCCTTCGGTTCTTATTATTTGGATATTGTATCCTGGTAAATTCTTTTACGGTTTCCTCTTTTAAATAGCGTCTTCCATCGAGATGGCCGTAATTTTGATACATCTGCATAAAGCGAAACAGGTCTGTAGCTTTTCCGAAAAGTCCTGCATTACCCGATACGCCTCCAAATAAGGATGCGTTTTCATCGTGTACATATCCCTTAACAAGGTCCTTTCTGTACAGGGAATCCAATTCCGTGGGAATTATGCTATTCGGGAATCCTTTCTTTGACGGAAGGTATCCTAATGACGGGATATTCAGGGGGAAGGTGAATTCCTTGCGCAGTAAATAAGGATAGGAATTCCCGGTCACTTTCTCTATCAATTTAGGGAATAACAGAAACGCCAGTCCAGAATACGAATATTCCTTGATTGAATCCACAGCAGAGCGATTGATTTCCCTGAAGATCTTATGCTCAAAGGTATTTCTCACCCAAATCCCGTCGTATGCCTGCTTTTGGAATTGTTTGCCGGGCATTGTCCTGATGTACCTGCTTTTTATTTTCCCTTTTTCCAGAACTTCTTTCAGAAAGACGATATAGGGGGTAAGTCCGGCTTGGTGACTGAGAATTTCGCGCAGTGTAAGTTCTTTTTTATCCTTTTTACTCTGCCATGCCGGCCAGTACTTACTAAATGGCACATCCAGATCGAGTTGACCTTCCTCAACGAGTTTCATCAACAAGGGCAGTGGCCCTAGAATCTTGGTTACTGAAGCCAGGTCGTAAAGATCTGTTTTTTCTACGGGCAGAAGACTGTCATAAGTTTGATATCCGTAAGTCTTATGAAAGAGGATTTCTCCTTTTACCGCTACCAGGAGTTGCGCGCCCGGGAAGGCCTTATTTATTATACCTTTCGTTATAATCGAATCGGTCTTTCTGCTAGTCTCTTTAAGAAGTTGATTTCCATGAATTTGGCTCCTTAATTTTGATAATATACTAAACAGTATAATGAAAAGAATAAAGGCATACCTGGGAATCATAACCTTTTATATTGTAGTCAAATTTAGGGAACTCTATCATTGTTAACCAAGCAGTGGTACGGCCTCTTTGGCAAAATAACTTGCTATAATATTAGCTCCTGCTCTTTTAATTGAGATGAGTTGTTCAAGCATTACGGCGTCATGGTCTAACCAGCCTTTTTCAGCTGCAGCTTTCAGCATGGCGTATTCACCCGAAACCTGGTACACTGCAAGGGGAACGTCAACTGCCTCCCGCAAATCCCTTACGATATCGAGATAACACAGTCCGGGTTTTACCATAATGATATCGGCTCCTTCATCAATGTCCATTTCGGCTTCTTTAATCGCTTCAAGTCGGTTTCCCGGATCCATCTGATAGGTTTGTTTGTCCTTGGGAGCATTTTTGGAGGCCACGGGTGCAGATTCCAAAGCATCGCGAAATGGGCCATAAAAGCCACTGGCGTATTTTGCCGCATAGCTCATAATCCCTGTACTGGTTAGCTCTTCATCCTCCAGAGCTTCCCGTATAATTTTTATCCTGCCATCCATCATGTCGCTGGGGGCTACGAAATCAGCACCTGCCAGTGCATGTGAAACACTCATTTCAGCTAGTACTGCGTTCGTTGCATCGTTAAGGATCTGTCCATTGGCAACGATGCCATCATGCCCAAAGGAAGAATAGGGATCAAGAGCCACATCGGTCATTACCAGCATATCGGGACAGGCATTTTTCACGGTCTTAATAGCCCGCTGCATAAGTCCGTGCGTATTTAGAGCTTCTGCACCAGTATTATCCTTGAGATTATCCGGAATTTTTACAAAAAGCAACACGGAACACAAGCCCATATTCCACAATTCCTTTACTTCTTTTTCAAGATGGTCAAGGCTTAATCTGTAATACGAGGGCATAGAAGGAATTTCTTCCCTGATACCATTACCTTCCGTCACAAATAGCGGAACCAAAAAATCCTCAGCCTGTAAGGTTGTTTCCCTGACCATCTTTCTTATGGACGGATTGCTGCGTAAAATTCTATTTCTTCTAAGTGGGTACATGCTGTTGAATAATTTCTAATTAAAGGTAGTGGAATTGAACATAATCTATAGCATAATCTCTCCCCTTAAATAGGGTTTGGCTTTCCCTGTGATCAGTACCCGATCTCCTCTTAACGCACACTTCAATGTACCCCCTCTTTGTGAGAGTTGTTTGGCCAACATATTTTCCTTACCTAAGCTTTTAGCCCAGTATGGGGTAAGGCTGGTGTGGGCTGATCCGGTAACCGGATCTTCAGGGATTCCGCAGCTGGGGGCAAAAAACCTCGACACAAAATCAACTTCATTCCCCGGAGCAGTAACGATGATACCTCTCGCGTCAATTTTATCCAGGAGAAAAAAGTTGGGTTGCATAGAGGTTATCTCCTCCTGATTCCTGTAGATCAGGACATAATCCGTTTTCCCCTTGTACATTGAAAGGGGCTCAGCACCCAAGGCAATTGTGATTTCTTCATTTATAGGAACCTCCTTCAATTGATCAACCGGAAAATCCAGTGTCAGTTCACCTGAAGCCTCTCTCCTGACCGTTAAATGTCCGCTTCGCTCAGATTGAAATCGGATAAGATCAGATTCGTGATTATAGTATTGAAAAAGAACATAAGCCGAGGCCAGGGTGGCATGTCCGCACAGATCAACTTCCAGTTCGGGGGTGAACCAGCGAATCTGATACTGATCCCCGCTATGCACAACAAAGGCAGTCTCCGCCAGGTTGTTTTCCATGGCTATTTTTTGCATAAGGTCTTCGTCTAGCCAGGAATCAAGCACACAAACTGCAGCGGGGTTACCTGTGAATAATTTCTCTGCAAAGGCATCGATCTGGTATAGTTTCAGTGTTTTCATATTGCGTTCTGTATTAGTTGGCGATCCAGTTTCTAGGGGATTTTAAGACCTCCATTAGTTTCGATTCCTCACTTCCCTTCTCGGGCTGATGATCGTATTTCCATTGCACTTTAGGAGGAAGACTCATTAGAATACTTTCAATACGGCCATTAGTTTTCAGACCAAAAAGGGTGCCTTTGTCGTGCACCAGGTTGAATTCCACATATCTCCCCCTTCTGATTTCCTGCCATTCTCTTTGCGCAGGGGTAAAAGGCAGCTCTTTCCTGCGTTTGAGAATAGGAATATAGGAAGGCAGAAAGGAATCCCCTACCTCGGTAACAAAGTTATACCACTGTTCAAGAGAGAAATCTTCAGCAGGCTTACAGTAGTCGAAGAATAGTCCGCCCACCCCCCTGGCTTCCTCTCTGTGGGTATTCCAGAAGTATGTATCGCATTTTTGCTTATACCGTATGTAGAATTCCGGATGATGTTGGTCACAAGCCTTTTTACAAACCTCGTGAAAATGTCGGGCGTCCTCTTCAAAGAGATAATAGGGGGTTAGGTCCTGGCCTCCCCCAAACCACTGATCAACGATCACTCCGTCCTTGCCATAAAGCTCAAAATATCGCCAATTGGCATGCACAGTGGGGACCATAGGATTTAAAGGATGCAGGACCAGACTTAGGCCGCAAGCAAAGAAATCGGCTTGCTCTACTTTAAAGTAAGCTTTCATACTGTCTGGTAGGGCACCGTGAACCGCTGAGATATTTACCCCTCCTTTTTCAAATACCCTTCCATTCTGAATGACACGTGTTCTGCCTCCCCCTCCTTCAGGTCTTTCCCATAGATCCTCTTGAAAAGAAGCCAAACCGTCTATCATTTCCAGTTTGTTGCAGATAGTATCTTGAAGTGATTGTATGTAAGCGTAAAATTTTTCCTTCATGATTTTGGGTCTAGTAAATGTACGAGTTGCGTCGCTGGCATATGATTGATCTCTTCCAGAGAGGTTACTTTTACGGAGCGTTCTGTCAAATTGAGAAAAAGCGTCACTCCCGACTGAATATCAGAGCTGGAATTTGATTTAAAAAGCGCTCTGCCAACGGCGTTATTATGTAAATCCATGGCATTGGAGACTGTATTACCAGGCAAGATTTTTTCATGCATTGCTGTGATCTTCTCTGTCCATAAAAGTACTTTGTCCTTGTCCTTTACTCTTTTGTAGCATCCTTTAGCGATAAGCCAGTTCCACAGGGCGTGCCTGAAGGCATTTGCGGGAGCGTTTCTGCGATGAGACACTCCAAAATGAGTGTTTGCGAAGGCAATTGTCTTTTTTGTCGCTTTATAAGTGGGCCAGATAAAACGGAAATGAGACAGACACAGTACAATCAACTGACCCAACTGTCTTGGTTTTGCCCGCCTTATGACTCCCCAAAGTTCTTTCACCCTTCAGAATAGGATTTTACAGCCTCAATAAAGGCCCCCGCATTTTCTACAGGTATGGTTGGCAAAATCCCGTGCCCCAGATTAACAATATACCTGTCTTTACCAAACTCACGAATCATTTGGTTCACCATCTTTTTGATTTCTGACGGTTTTGAAAATAAACGTGAGGGATCAAAATTCCCCTGCAAGGTTATATTTCCTCCACTGAGGTAACGTGCATTCTGGGGTGAGCAAGTCCAATCCACCCCCAGAGCCGAGGCCCCCGATTGTGACATGGTTTTCAGAGCAAACCAGCAACCTTTCCCAAAAACAATTACCGGAATTTCCTCTTTGAGTGCATCTATGATCTGTTGAATATAGGTCCATGAAAACTCATTGTAATCCTGTGGCGACAACATTCCCCCCAGGAATCAAAAACCTGTACGGCATTTACTCCGGCTCTTACCTTGGCTTTTAAGTAAGCGATTGTGGTATCGGTAATTTTCTGCAATAGGGAATGGGCAACCGTGGGTTGCGTAAAACAGAACTCTTTGGCCTTGTCAAAAGTCTTACTTCCTTGTCCTTGTACGCAGTAGCACAGAATAGTCCAGGGAGAACCTGCGAAGCCGATTAGGGGTACTTCATCCTGTAGTTTTTCTTTGGTCATTTTTATGGCCTCCATTACGTAGCCCAGGCTCTCCTCTACATCAGGCACCACCACCTTGTCCAGGGCATTTTGCGAACGGATGGGGTTAGGGAGGTAAGGCCCGAAGTTAGGCTTCATCTGCACTTCAATTTCCATGGCCTGGGGGATCACCAGGATGTCGCTGAACAAGATGGCAGCATCCATGCCATACCTTCTGATAGGTTGCACCGTAATTTCCGAAGCAAGTTCAGGAGTCTGGCAACGCGTAAAGAAATCATACTTTTTCTTGATCTCCATAAATTCCGGAAGATACCTGCCCGCTTGCCTCATCATCCACACAGGGGGTCGAGTTACAGTTTCGCCCTTAAGGGCCCTAAGGAAAAGGTCATTTTTAAGTGCCATAGGTTATGATATTGCTATTGTAGGATAAATTTCGATCAATTTGTTCAGTACCGAATCTGTAGTTGGGTTGTTCGCAACCCAGACCGTACTAAAATGCTTTCGCGCTTCCCTTGCTGTGGTTTCCCCAATACAGATTGCCTTAGCATTACCGGCTGAATTTTCTATCAAAAAACTCTGAATCCCACTGGGACTATAAAACAAGATACATTCAAAATGGCAGGAGAATATCTGGGGATTGAGATGTGTTTCGTACACACGAATTTCTTCAAACTTGATATGATGACGCATAAATACCTCCCTGAGCTCAGGTCTGTTCCTATTCCCGGTAAAAATCAAAAACGGACCTTTTTCGGGTTGCTTTACTATAAAATTACCCAATTTCGACGCATTTTCGGCCATTTTGATCACTTTCAGGCCTTTTTCCCTTAGAAGAGAAGAGGTCTTTTCCCCAACACAGTAGCATGCCACTTCGCTTTGAACTGAGGTGTCATTCTTATTGTTTCGAAGAAATCCCTTTACCCCATTCTTTGAAGTAAAAATATAGTGTCTGAAATTGGTTGGAAGTTGGGCATTGAGTAGGTTAACAGTGATAGCATCATAGGTCTCTACGCTGATACCTTCTTTTTTCAGCATTTTCATCTGTAAATCACTCAGACTTCTTGTTGAAAGAATAGGGTTCATTTTCCGAGTTGTGCTTTAATCTCCGACATTAATTTTATTCCTCCCTGTTTCTGTATCTCTTCGGCATAAGTTTTACCTGAATGAGCGACTTTCTCAATATTTCCATGATCCTGTACTTCCAGTTTTTGGCGTCCATCAAGGGAAAGTAGTATTCCTTTAAAGTGCATGACCTCTTCCTCAATTAGGGCGAGGGCACCAATTGGTGCGGTACATCCACCTTCCAGGGTCTTTAAAAATTCCCGTTCCAAAGTAGTGCAGATTTCGGTTTCCCTGTCATTCAACGGGCCAAGGGCTTCCCGGCAATAGGAATTATCCTCCATGGTGACCACCATCATTGCTCCTTGTGCAGGGGCGGGGATCATCCACTCCAGAGTACTGTACTGCTCGGGAAGAAGTGAGATACGTTCGAGTCCGGCTGCCGCAAAGATAGCTGCATCCCAATTGTGGGTCCTGAATTTCTCTAAACGTGTATTTACGTTTCCCCTGAGTTCAGTGATCTCATGCAGGGGATATCGGTGCAGCCATTGAGCTCTTCGCCTCAGGCTACCCGTTGCCACAATTCCTTCAGCATTTAAAAAATCGAGGCCTTTGTGTACCAGGAGATCATGAGGGTTACCCCTTTTGAGGATCGCCCCCTGAACAACGCCTTTTGGAAGACTGGTGGGTACGTCTTTCATCGAATGAACGGCAATATCAATCTCTCCTTTAAGCAAAGCTATATCGAGGGTTTTCGTAAAGATCCCGGTGATTCCTAACTCGTACAATGGCTGGTCTAAAATTAGGTCGCCCGTGGCTTTTACCGAGACAAGTTCACATCGGCACCCGAATTCCTCGAGCTTATTTTTTACGGTATTGGCTTGCCACAAGGCAAGTTCACTATCCCGGGTTCCGATCCGGATCACCTTGCTCATAACTTGTCAACTTCAAGTTGAAAAACACGTTGAATGAGTTCGAGGCTGTCATCGGCATCCACTTCGGTATCCTTTAAATGATTGGCAAATTGTTTGGTGATTTTCTGGATGATTCTTTCCGAAATAATATCAGCCTGTTCCGAATTAAAGTCGGGTAACTTCTTCGATTGAAAATCGAGCTCCTGTTCCTTCATGGTTTTCAGCTTCTGCTTTAAGGCCTTGATGACCGGAGCAAATTTTCGGGTTTCCAGCCATTGAATAAACTCTTTCTTTACCTCTTCGATGATCTTTTCCGCTTTGGGAATGTATTTTTTGCGTTTTTCAAGGGTCTTGTCTGTGCGCTGTGATAGGTGGTCTAAATGGACGAGAGTTAGCTGAGGTACTTCAGTTACGTCTTCCGCCACATTCTTCGGGATAGAAAGGTCGAGGATTAGCAGGGGTTTATTGATATGGATCAGGGATTTTGAAATCGTAGGGGTTTGCGCTCCTGTAGCCACGACGAGGATGTCGGCTTGCCGGATCTCTTCCTGTAATTCTCCGTAGTCTTTCACCAGTAGATTGAATTTTCCGGCAATTTTCTCGGCCCTGTCCCTGGTCCTGTTGATAAGCGTAATATGGGTATTTTCAGTATGCTTGAGAAGATTTTCACAAGTGTTTCTTCCAATCTTGCCCGTACCGAAAAGCAAAATGTTCTTTTCAGATATATCGGAGATGTTCTCAAGGATATATTGCACCGATGCGAAGGCTACAGAAGTGGCACCACTCGAGATCTCGGTTTCATTTTTAATCCTCTTGCTCGCCTGCAGGATGGAGTTGGTAAGGCGTTCGAGAAAAGGATTGCCCAATCCGTTTTTCTTAGAGCGGGTAAATCCTTTTTTGATCTGACTTATAATCTCAAAGTCGCCGAGAATCTGACTGTCCAGGCCTGTGCCTACCCTAAACAGATGATTGATGGCTTCGTAATTTTTGTACACGTATCCCACTTCCTGAAATTCCTCTACACTACCTTTGGAATTATCACATAAAAGCTTGATCAACTGAAAGGGATGTTGAGCAAATCCGTGAAGTTCGGTCCTATTACAAGTGGCTGTGATCAACAATCCATCGATACCGAGTTTCCTTGCTTCTTTCAGGATGTTTTCTTCTGCAGATTCATCGAGACTGAATTTACCTCTTAAAACCGCATCGGCTTTCAGATAACTCAACCCCACCGTGTAGAACGAATTGTGTTTAGATAAGTGGTAATTCTTCATCATAGCAACTTGGCAGCAAATTTAGGTCCTTCATCTATAGAAAAATAACGCTGTAGGTACTTAAAGTATCGTTTTAAGTTTTTTTGGATTCCAGCTGTGGTATAATCACTCAATACTCGTAATTTTGTAGTAATAACGGAAGATGTAATAAAAATAATTTAGACTTGTTCTAAATAACTAAGAAGGGAATACTAAGATTATGGAACAGAAAAATATCGCTGAAGGTTCAATACAGGAAATCCATATTGAACACGGTTTTTCGATCTTAAAAGTGCAGAATGAAACTTCTGAAATACAGGCGTTTACCAAAAATATAGACCGTTCCTTTTTGCAATTTCATTTTTGTATCAAAGGCGGGGTGAAATTTATTTACAATCAGGGCGGGTACGCTCTGGACGTACCGGCAGAGCAATCCCTTTTGTTGTATAATACTCAGCTGGACCTTCCCTTAAATTGCGAATTGCAAGCCAATTCCTGGATGTTGTCTCTGGTAATGAGTATTCAGAAATTCCATTCTCTATTTTCCCTTCAGGCAGAGTATATTCCTTTTCTCAGCGAAGATTTTAAAGATAAGAAATACTATACCCAGGAATTGATAACCCCGCCAATTGCCGTGGTCTTGAGTCAGATCATGAATTATAACCTTCATCCAAATATCACTGATTTATACCTCAAAGGAAAAGTTTACGAGTTGATAGCCTTGTATTTTAACCGTGCAGATACCACTTCGATAGAACAGTGTCCATTTCTGGCTGATGAAGATAATGTAAAACGCATCAGGCGGGCCAAGGAAATTATTCTGGAGCGAATGGTCGAACCCCCTACATTAAAAGAACTCTCTGAGGAAATTGGTCTAAGCCTGAAAAAACTCAAGGAGGGATTCAAACAGATATACGGTGACACGGTATACAGTTTTCTTTTTGACTATAAGATGGAATTGGCCAGAAAAATGCTCGAATCTAATCAATACAATGTCAACGAAGTTGGACTAAAAGTGGGATACAGTACTTCCAGCCACTTCATTGCTTCCTTCAAAAAGAAGTATGGAACTACGCCAAAAAAATATCTGATGGCTCAAGGGCAATAAGAATTGTAACGAGCCTTGTTTCTCTTAATTTTTTAAATTGGATCAAATTCCTGATCTTTAAAGGACAACCTTTAATAAACAAATTCAGGATGAACCTCAATCAAGTAACCGTGCCCTCGATGGACTTGGTTAAGTCCATAACTTTTTACGAAAAGATCGGTTTGAAAATTATCGTAAAGGCCTTGCCTCACTATGCCAGATTTGAATGTCCTGAAGGTGATGCTACCTTTTCGGTACATCAGGTAGAAAGATTGCCGGAAGGAAGTGGAATCATGGTGTATTTTGAATGTAAGAATTTGGACCAGTACGTTGAAGAATTGGTGGGAAAAGGAGTCGCTTTTGACGAATTGCCAAATGACAAAAGATGGATCTGGAGAGAGGCCCGATTAAAAGACCCGGATCAAAACCAACTGGTTTTGTATTATGCAGGGAAGAACAGAAAGAACCCTCCATGGAGGATTGTATAATCCAAATCTACTAGGAATGAGCTTTAAGAATACTTTGTTATTGGGCCTGACTATTGCCCTTATTCTAATGGGATGCGAGCAAGGAAAGAAGAATGCTAAAGAAAGTGCAACCTCTGAAGAATTGCCTGTAATTATCCCAAAAATACTTGTATTTACTAAAACTCAGGGTTACCGACACCAGGCCATAGAAAAAGGGGTGAGTACCCTTCAGGACTTATCGAAAACAAATTCATTTACCATCATCCAGACTGAAAATTCTGAAGATTTTAATAGGGAAAATTTAAAGAAGTATACCCTTGTGATCTTTCTCAGTACCACTTTGGATGTGCTCAATGAATTACAACAGCAGACCTTTACAGAGTATATCAATCAGGGTGGAAATTTTATGGGCGTACATGCCGCATCTGATACGGAATACGACTGGCCATGGTACGGCAATTTAGTAGGGGCGTATTTTAAGAGTCATCCCGAGCAACAGCAAGCCACAATTGAGGTGGTAGATCGATCTCATTTATCCACCAAACATTTGAATGAGACCTGGATTCACTTTGATGAATGGTATAATTTTAAGTCGATAAATCCGGATATAAATGTATTAATGCAAGTCGATGAAAGCTCATATACAGGAGGAGAGAACGGGGAAAGGCATCCAATAGCCTGGTACCACGAATACGAGGGCGGACGTTCATTTTACACCGGGCTGGGGCATACCGAAGAAGCCTATGATGACCCCGATTTTCAACAACACTTGTTAGGAGGGATTTTTTACTGCCTTGGGCGGGACGATTCAAATTAAAAGTTCGGTCTCGCCACGATCACCCCGGTATTTTTATTAATCTTTTTGAGGTAGTCAACCAGGGGCAGGTCTGAAATTTCGACAGCACCCGAGGAGGACGCGTGCAACAGGTGAATACGATCATCAGGCATCCTAATCGCAAATCCCGTATGGGTTACATCCAGGCCTTCAATTGAAGTTGCGAGGGCTATTATGTCTCCAGATCGTATCATATCCTCATTTTTCTTCAACATTTCTACCGGCAGTACACAGTATGGTTGATCTACAAGAGATTTTTCCACTATTACCATTTCCTGAAATGTTTTTTCCCCTTCAAGGGCCTGATAAAGGGAGCGGTGCCCTGTCATAAAATGTAGGGCTTTGGGAGTATTAATTCCTCCTAGAGATTCAGTGATGTCCCTTATCAAACCTTTGGCCTCATTGTTTGCGATCCACTCCGTAAAATAATGCAGGCGGGAGGCATAGCCATTCAGATTTCCATCTCTATACCTGATTTTTTCGAGTGCCTGTGTAAAGTTGTCAAAGCCGGCATTCGGATTTTGTTTAATCAAACCAAGGGCTAGAACGTTTTCTACAAAGGTGGTACAATCCAAACCTTTCAAATCTATGACAAGTGTTTCCTCTGGTCCAGTTTCAAGGGTCTTAGCTATGTACGGAGTTCCGATAAATGTTTTTCCAATCGCCACTAGGGTTTTCCCGGGTACATCTGTAGAAATCTGTTGTATTTCACCAATTTTCAATTCCACAGCACTCCGGTTTTCAGGGGAACAGCTGATCTTTTGGGAGTGAACACCCGCACTGACAAACAGGATGAAGAAGAA
Source organism: Muriicola soli (assembly GCF_004139715.1). Classification (GTDB taxonomy): domain Bacteria; phylum Bacteroidota; class Bacteroidia; order Flavobacteriales; family Flavobacteriaceae; genus Muriicola; species Muriicola soli. The sequence goes on from NZ_CP035544.1 coordinate 3,009,715, forward strand.
GAAAGTATAATAGTTCATATTCATTGTATAAAACAAAGATATGGCAATATGTCCTTTCAGTAATTTGAAAGATGTAGTAGAATCGTTTATTGTGCAACCTGATTTGTAATTCTTCCGTCGAATAATTTGGTTTAGTGTAAAAAAAATGGATTAATTGCGAGAATTGAAGCGATTGCCTAATATTACACCTTCGATAGACCATGGAAACAGAGTGATGAGGAAAATAGCGTTTTCGATTTTTTTTATTTTTTACGGAATTGCAGTTTTTGGCCAGGCCTTCTTTTCAGATGTTCAGCCTCAAATCATAGATCAGGAAGTGAAATATGGAGATGTCTCTACATTCCACGGCCCCGGTATTTCTTTCACAGACTATGACAATGACGGCTGGGATGATATAACCATTCCCGCCTCAACCACAAGGGATTTTCAGTTCCTGCACAACACAGGAGGACAATTTGAAATTCAGACTTTACCTATCAATAGCGGAGGAATAGAGGCCAGACAGGTTACCTGGGTTGACTTTGACAACGACGGGGATCTTGATTTTTTTGCGAATAGTGATGCAGGCGTATGCTGGTTTTACCGCAATGACGGAGGCAATGCATTTACAAATATTATTTCCTCTTCGGGGATTGCCCCTGAACAAAAAGCTTATTGGGGGAATTCCTGGGGGGATATTGATAATGACGGGGACCTCGATCTATTCCTGATTGTCAGGGACAATGATTTTGTAGATCACAATCTGCTTTACAGGAACGATGGTAACGGAGATTTTACAGACATAACGGCAACTTCTGGCCTGTATTTGGAAGCACAATTTACACAGAGCGCCGCATTCCTTGATTACGATCGGGATGGAGACCAGGATCTCTTCCTGGCCAACGACAAAGATGAACTTCCAAACGTGCTCTATCGCAACCAGGGAGGTGGCATCTTCATAGATGTTAGTATTGCTTCAGGAATGGACCTTTACATGGACGGAATGTCGGCCACCGTGGAAGACTACAACAAAGATGGCTGGCTTGATATTTATGTCACTAATATCTATCCACCGGCCTTTACTAATAGTGTATCCGGGAATGCCTTTCTCAGAAACAATGGTGATGGTACCTTTAGTAATATTGCATTGGCCAATGGAACGCGTTTTGACGGTTTTGCCTGGGGGTCGGTATTTCTGGACGGTGAGAATGATAGCGATCAAGATCTCTACGTGGTGAGTCATCAGGACGGGTCTGAAGGTGGTCCTTCCTCCGCTTATTATGAGAATAATGGTAACGGCAACTTTAATAATACTTCTACCTCGGGCTTTGCCAATGATATAAGGGCGAGCTACGGTAATGCTATCGGGGATATCCAGAATGACGGGCTAGCTGATATTGCAGTGATCAATATAGATGATCAACCCATAAGTCTTTGGGAGAACCAATCATCGACAGAGAATAACTGGATTAAAATAAAACTTCAGGGAACAGAGAGTAATCGCATGGGGATCGGCTCTTTTATAAAAATTGGGTTTGGCGGGGAAGTTGAATACAGGTATACCCTTTGCGGGGAAGGTTTTATCAGCCAGAACAGCTTTTACGAATTTGTTGGAATCGGAATGGCCGAGAGCATCGAATTTATAGAAGTGATCTGGACAAGCGGTATCAAAGACCGCTTTGAAAATATTACGCCCAATCAAATGATTACTCTGGTTGAGAATACCAATCCCGTTGAGAATAACGACCTCAATGGAGTTGGTGAATCAAGAGCAGAAGAATTCGCACACTTATCGGTTGCCAGACAATGGAATGAAGCGCTACTCGATGCAATAAGGAATGACTTTGCAAGGCCACCGGTCCATGCCAGAAATTTATATCACAGCGCAATAGCCATGTACGATTCCTGGGCGGTTTTTGACAATGCAGCAGAAACGGTTTTTCTCGGTAAAACCAAAAACGGGTTTTCATGCAATTTTGATGGGATTGAAACACCTGCAGATACGGATGCTGCTCGCCAAATAACAATGAGTTACGCCCTCTACAGCTTACTCTCTCATAGATTCTCAAATTCACCCGGGGCCACATTTGCACTTCAACGTTTTGAAGAACTCTTTTCACTACTTGGGTTTGACAGTTCCTTTGTAAGTACGGATTACAGTACAGGATCGTATGCGGCACTGGGAAATTATCTGGGGGCAAAGCTGATAGAATTTGGTGTAAACGACGGTGCAAACGAAAATGATGACTATGGAAACCAATATTATCAGCCGGTAAACGAACCCCTCGCTCTAGACAGATATGAAGAATCCTATGATCTGGCAGATCCCAATCGGTGGCAACCTCTGGCATTTGAGAGTTTTGTTGATCAGAGCGGAAATCCCATCGCTGGCAGTGTTCCTGAATTTCTTAATCCCGAATGGGGACAGGTAGTGCCATTTGCCTTAAAACCTTCTGATCTTGAAGTGCTGAATAACGGTTTTGACAGTTATGTCTACAATAATCCGGGGCCACCGGTAAATATTCAAAATTCGGATCAGGATGGGATACAGGATCCTTATAAATGGCATTTTGCCCTTGTTGCCTCCTGGTCTTCCCACTTGGATCCCTCAGATCCAACCTTTATTGATATCTCCCCGGGCAGCATTGGAAACGTCGATATGTCTTTCTTCCCTGCTTCATTTGAGGACTATCAGACCTTTTACGATTTTACAGAAGGAGGAGACATGGGTACAGGCCATCCCCTTAATCCGTTTACGGGTCAGCCTTACGAGCAACAGTTAGTAAAAAGGGCCGATTATGCCAGGGTTCTGGCAGAATTTTGGGCAGACGGTCCTGATTCTGAGACCCCTCCCGGCCATTGGTTTACAATATTGAACTATGTGAATGATCATCCCGAAAACTCTAAACGAATTGCGGGTTCAGGTGAAGAAGTAGACGATTTAGAATGGGACGTAAAAGCGTATCTGGCCCTGGGCGGTGCCATGCACGATGCGGCAATAAATACCTGGGGAATAAAAGGATACTATGACTATATCCGGCCTATTTCTGCAATCCGCTATATGGCTTCCAAAGGACAGAGTACAGACAGTACCTTGCCCAGTTTCCATCCGCATGGCTTACCCCTTATCCCCGGGAGAATAGAATTGATCGAAAATGGAGATCCCCTGGCGGGTTCTGGAGGAGAAAATATTGGTAAAATCAAAATTTATGCCTGGAAAGGCCCTGACTTTATCACGGATCCCACTACGGATATCGCAGGAGTAGACTGGATTCTGGGAATTCAATGGTGGCCGTATCAGCGCCCCACCTTTGTAACCCCTCCTTTTGCAGGGTACGTGTCGGGACATTCTACTTTCTCTCGGGCTGCTGCCGAGGTTTTAACAAGATTTACGGGGGATCCTTATTTTCCTGGAGGCTTGGGCGTGTTTGATATTGAACAAAATAATTTTCTGGTTTTTGAACAGGGGCCAAGTGAAAATTTCAGCTTGCAATGGGCCACCTACAGGGATGCGTCCGATCAAACCAGTTTGTCAAGAATATGGGGTGGTATACACCCACCTATTGATGATATTCCCGGTCGGATTATCGGTGATAAGATCGGGAATGAAGCTTTTGCGCTTGCTGCTGAATATTTCAACGGAAAGGTTTCCATTGCCTCAGACAATTTTTTTGTCAAAACCAATGGAGAAAGCTGTTTTGAACAAAATGACGGTAGCGTCACCGTGAATGCCGTGGATTATTACAACTACGAATTGGAGATCAATGGACAAGTCTACAATTTTACCAGGGAAATAGTGGTGGAAAATTTGGCTCCGGGAACCTACAACCTTTGCCTTAGTGTAAAAGACTATGCCGATTTTGAACAGTGTTACGATGTGATTATTCAGGAAGTTTTACCGATGGAGGCGTCATCTAAAATTGAATCTGACGGCCTATCCCAAAAGGCGACCATAGAAGTGAATAAAGGCACGCCACCGTATGAATTGAGAATCAATGGGGAAAGAAAAGGCAGTTACGACAGTAAAATAATCGTTACAGCCGTAGAGCCCGGAGATTTACTCACATTAACTTCCGCCCTGCCATGTGAGGGCGAGTATTCAGAACTTGTGGGTCCTGCAAATCAGCTGGCTTACCCCAACCCCACTTCGGATATCTTGACAATTCCGTCACGTACAGATAAAAGCATTATTGAAGTTTATACTCAATCCGGGCAGCTAGTTAGAGCTTTTGCAGGCAATGAAAAGATATCGCTAGCTTCATTGAGTAAAGGTATTTACCTGGTGGTGCTAAAAAATGAAAAGAACACGAGTTCTATAAAAGTTATAGTGGCAGACTAAGTGTGAGACTGTTTTCTTTTATTGTGGTTTAAACCTATAGTATTCGTTATCATCTTTTTAATAGACCTGTTTACTCCCGGTGACAAAGAGTTCAAATATTTATCCTGTGCTAATAAGAGAATTTCATTGGTAAGCTCAGGATGTTTTTTTGCCATTTTAATGATAAACTTAAAAGCAGTATATCTGATCGATGGTTTTTTTTCAACATCCTCCCATAGTGAAACACTGAGATCAAATAAATGTCCTTCCTGTTCCTCATTCAAATTCATTTCAAGGAGGATCTTCAGCAATTCTCTCTGGTGTCCGTCTGTTTTGTTGCCAATAGCTTTAATTAGTTTAGGAATGTGATTCTTTATTCTGATATCATTTTTCGAGATATAACTCCAAAGTACCCAGGCCGCTCTCCATGAATAAGGTTGCTTATTCTGTATCGCGAGTTCTACAGCCTCATCAAAATATTCGGGATGATTATTTAAAAAGACAATCATCTCTTTTTTATGTGAATGAAGTAACTTTTGCTCTAAAAGTGTCTCGGTAGACATCATCGAAGAGGGTTTAGTAATTGTCAAAATAGAAGATGATCAAGTCCTGCTTAATTCTTATTTCTTTCATCTTTTATAAATACCCGTGAGTGAGGGAGACTTTCCGGATAATTTTCTTGTAAAAAAGTAATCAGCTTTTCTCTTACAAGTACCCTGAGGTCCCATGCCGTAGGAGAATCTTTTGCGCTCATCAATGCCCTTATCTCTACATGCGTCCCCGTTGCGTTGGTCACCTGTATATTCTGAGCCTTTCCATCCCAGAGATCTGTGCTGTCCAATATGCGTTTGAGCTCTTCCCGCAACTCATCGAAGGGGACTTTGTAGTCTGTATAAAGGAATACGGTACCCAGAATATCAGCAGTAGTTTTAGTCCAGTTCTGGAAAGGTTTTTCAATAAAATAAGTAGTGGGAAGTACCAAACGCCTTTTATCCCAGATGGCAACTACCACATAGGTTAGGGTGATCTGTTCTATCCTCCCCCATTCACCTTCCACCACCACTACATCATCAATTTTGATAGGTTGGGCGATCGCGATTTGTATTCCGGCCAGGATGGCGCCGATCATTTTTTGGGCGGAAAAACCTATGATGATACCGGCTACACCGGCAGAAGCAAAAATACTGATCCCAATCTCGCGGATTTCCTCAAAACTCATCAGGGCTATGCCCAGGGCCATGATGGTTACAATGAAAATAAATATGCGTTCCAGAATGGTAAACTGCGTATATACTTTTCTGGCCTTGAGGTTATCGGTGGATTGAACGTCGTAGTTGTTGATCACTAATTGTTTGATCAATTTGATGATCCTGATCAGCAGCCAGGTAAAAGAAAAAATAAATAGCAGAGTACTGATTTTTCTGAACCAGGCGCCATAATCCTCCAGGCCCAGTAATTCCCTCAGTGCACCCATTCTTATCAGGAAGGAAAAAAGTATAAAAACCAGAGGGAGCGATATCTTTTTAACAGTGTCCCTGGGAAGGAGATACTTGTCATCTTTCCCGATTTTCCTAAGTATCGAAGTCGTAAATATATAGATGAGGACAAGTAAAAGCAGCCCCCCAAAAACGTATAACAGGGATTCGTTGGAAGGTATTTTCAGGATTTCTTCTTGCATCAGTTATAAAAGTTTAAAAAGTAAAATAAGGAACATTCGGCTCAATACCATAAGAAATTAGCAATCTCTATTTCAACATAGGTAAAGTATTGGAATGAGCTGTGGTCAGTTGAGGTACAAGTCGTATTTTTGGGGGGTTAAAAAAATTGAGATTTGAAAGGAGTATTATTAGTAAATCTGGGATCACCTGACAGTCCTACTGCAAAGGATGTTAAGCCCTATCTGGACGAGTTCCTGATGGACAAACGCGTGATCGATGTACCCAAATTATTACGCAATATCCTGGTTCGCGGGATCATCTTACAAACCCGCCCAAAAAAATCCGCCAAAGCGTATAAAAAAATATGGTGGGAAGAAGGTTCACCACTGATAGTTATATCGGAACGTTTTACGGAGAAGGTTCGGAAAAAAACAGAACTTCCCGTTGCCCTCGGAATGCGTTATGGCTCATTGAGTATCAAAAAGGCCCTGGACGAACTAGACAAGAAAGGAGTAGATGACGTCCTGCTCGTGCCTTTGTATCCCCATTATGCAATGTCCTCATACGAAACTGTGGTTGTAAAAGCTTTGGAAGATCAGCAAAACTATTTTCCTTCCATGAAGATGACAACCCTACCTGCCTTTTACCACCGTCCGGAATATATAAAGGTATTGTCGACGAGTATTGCTGAAGGATTGAAAGACTTCGACTATGATCACGTCTTATTTTCCTATCATGGGATCCCCGAAAGACATATCCGAAAGTCGGATCCTACCCGCTTTCATTGTAAGATAGACGGTAGTTGTTGTAAAATAAACTCCGTTGCTCATCATACCTGCTACAGACATCAGTGTTACGAAACCACAGAGTTGGTAAAAGCGTTTCTCGGGTTGGATGAAGATAAGGTGAGTACCTCTTTTCAGTCGCGCCTTGCAGGAGATCCATGGCTTAAACCCTATACAGATTTCGAATTTGAACGTCTTGCCAAAGAAGGTAAAAAGAAGCTCGCTGTTATTACTCCTGCTTTTGTCAGTGACTGTCTGGAAACCCTGGAGGAGATAGCTATGGAGGGGAAAGAACAATTTGAAGAAGCGGGGGGTGAACACTACAAGCACATTTCCTGTCTCAATGAACGAGACGACTGGGTTGAGCTCATGGCTTCCTGGATTTCCAACTGGGAAACAAAAAATCTACTACCGGTCTGATGGCAAAGGTCTCCTCAGATGATTTAGGCTCAGAATCGATCGGGAGACTCCTGATTAAACAGGCAGTACCTGCCTCCATAGGGATTTTGGTAATGTCCCTGAACATCCTGGTGGATACCATTTTCGTTGGGAATTGGATCGGCTCAATAGCAATTGCAGCCATAAACGTAGTCTTACCGGTTTCTTTTTTTATCGCTGCCCTGGGGATGGCTATTGGTATTGGAGGGAGCAGCATTATTTCCAGAGCCCTGGGGGCGGAAAACAAGCACAAGGCCTTAAAGACTTTTGGCAATCAGATATCCCTCACCCTTTTAGTCACCATAACCATGGTGGCATTTGGCTTGTATTTTGCAGACGGACTTATTCCCGCTTTTGGGGGCAAGGGAGCTATATTTAAGCCGGCGAAGATCTACTATACCATTGTTCTTTACGGCGTGCCATTTCTCGCCCTGTGTATGATGGGTAATACGGTTATCAGGGCGGAGGGGAAACCCAAATTCGCCATGATTGCCATGATCATTCCGTCAGTCGGAAATCTTCTGATGGATTATGTTTTTATTTACATCTTCGATTGGGGGATGGAAGGCGCGGCCTGGGCTACAACCGGAGGGTACCTCTTGTGTTTTGGATACATCTTTTACTTTTTTCTCTCCAAAAATTCAGAACTGAAAATTAAGTCGGTCGACTTTAGGCTCGATCTTCCCATTTTAAAAGAAATAGGATCTCTGGGTTTTGTCACCTTATCAAGACAGGCAGTTACCAGTATTACCTATCTTCTGATGAACAATATTTTATTCGATCTCGGAGGAGAATCGATGGTAGCAGTATACGCGATAATCGGTAGAATGCTGATGTTTGCCTTATTCCCTGTATTTGGTGTAACTCAGGGCTTTCTGCCTATTGCCGGATACAATTACGGAGCACAAAAATATGAAAGGGTAAGAGAGTCCATAAACACGGCAATTACTTACGCTGCTATTGTTGCTACGGTTGTTTTTGTAGGTCTTATGGTTTTCCCGGCCGAGATTACCGGATTGTTTCTCAGCAGTCGTGCCGATATGTCGGCTGAGGAAATGGCCAGCAATATTTTTGTTCTGGAAAATACCCCAGCGGCGATGCGATGGGTTTTCGCCGCTACCCCGATCATAGCAATCCAATTAATAGGGGCGGCCTATTTTCAGGCGGTGGGAAAAGCCGTTCCTGCGCTCTTGCTGACACTTACGCGGCAGGGCTTTTTCTTTATTCCACTCATCCTGATTCTTCCCATTTACCTCGGCGAGCTAGGGGTATGGTTGTCTTTCCCTATAGCAGATACCCTTTCTACAATTGTCACAGGATATTTCCTTCGTCGGGAAGTTAAAACCTCCCTTAGAATTGACGCAGCGGCCTGATATCCTTTCTCCGCTCTAATCTTCATTAGTTGTTTTTTGCCTTCTGCAAGGGTGTTGCGTATTGCCATCCTACTTTGCATAAAATACGAAGCGCAACGTATGTGGAAATGAGATGTTGAATTAAAATGAAGGAAGATGACACAATTAAAAATGTTGCAATTAAGAGTAAAAGGAATGGCCGGTAATCTGGCGTGGTTTATAAATATTAAGGTTTTTCTTATTACAGGCCTGATCGTGCTAGGAAGCTGTGAGACACAAGAGAGTGATTACGAAAAACCGGACAATAAAAAGGCTGTAGCCTTATTTGAGGAAGTTGTGAGGAAGACAACGCCTAAAGTCAGGGGATTGATTGAAAAGTACCCTGAACTCCTATCTGAGAAGGGGTCAATGAAGGAGGAAAGAGTGCAGGCCCTGGAGAAGGAGACTCGAGAAGTTTTATTACCCATGGTCAATGGGACTAAGGCCTTATTAAAATCCTACAATGTAAATGAAAAGGATCTGCGGCAGGAATTTCAGGAAAAGGATGATCCGAGAATTGCCCTGGTTGGGTTGATGATCCTCGCCTCAGAAAGCAAGGAGCAAATGGCAGTTGCCAGAAATTTTGTGAATGCTTTCAGGACCGTGGGTTACTCCTTGCAAGGGGCGACTCTAGAAGAGGCAAAAAAGGATTGGGTGGATTGTCTCATTGTTGCGGTAGGAATTGATGTAGTAGTTGATTTTGTTAACGGCAATGTCACCGAGGCCATCGCCAAAAAAGCGATAAAAAAGATTGCTTCCCGTGCTCTGGGAGCAATTGGGGCTGCTATAGCTGTCTATGAGTTTGGAAGTTGTATGGGATGGTACTAAAATATAATACTATGAAAAATTACAAGCTAACAACACCCAGGACCATTTTGTTTGGGATCATATTCACAGGTGGATTAATTTACTTTACCAAAAATGGGATCAATTCAATGGAAACCTATGAAATTGTTCTCAGTGCTGTACTGATGCTCGCCTTATTGACTTTGATACTTTTGAAGATTTTAGAAGCAGTTAAGAAAGGCTCTTAACTATTCTGCGGATTTGGGATATGGAAAGCCTCAGCATCTCTGCCTGAGGCTTTTATTTCGTTTGTATTATAGGCCAATTTAGCTTGGTAAACATTTGAGTTTCGCCCGCGTTTTGCTTGCGAACAAGATCATCCATTTAATGAGACCAGGTAGTTAAATTAGGATCAGAATTTATCCTTTATTTTCTCAGTGTCTGACTTTCATTTCGATTATATGCATGTAAAGAAAGAGTGACGGCTAATATGAATACAGTGCGAAGTAGAAAGAATGGAAAAAGTTTTATCATCCGTCTAAACTTGAGCAAAAAAGGCATAAAGAATACTGAGGATGAGAGCGGGGCGCTAAGAATATTACGAACGTAAAACCTCTTGTTAGCCTTTTGAAAATGGATTATGGATCCTCATCATTATAAGGTTTCGGGTTTCCTTGTTTTTTGGTACATTTAGCTTCGTCGAACTAGAACACTAATCAACATGAAATTCAAGATTTTTACTCAGGCTATGGTGATGGCCTTATTCCTGTTCACCCTCAATGTAAATTCCCAGAGACGCTCAAAAGCGGCTGTAGCGGCTGTATACCCGGAAGAGTTGTATTCAAGTTTGGAATACAGACTGGTTGGGCCTTTCAGAGGCGGAAGATCAGCAGCAGTGACCGGGGTACCCGGACAGCCTAACTTGTTCTATTTCGGGGCTACCGGAGGAGGAGTATGGAAGACAACCGATGGCGGCAGAACCTGGGGTAACATTTCAGATGGTTACTTTGGGGGAAGTATTGGGGCGGTGGAAGTCGCCAATAGTGATCCCAATGTGATCTATGTTGGAGGAGGAGAGAAGACGCTGAGGGGGAATGTTTCTTCCGGTTACGGAGTTTGGAAATCAGTAGATGCAGGTAAATCCTGGAATTCTGTAGGATTAAACAATAGCAGGCATGTCCCTAGAATTCGAATACATCCAGACAATCCGGATATAGTTTATTCGGCTGTTCTAGGCGACATCTACAAACCTTCTGCGGATAGAGGGATCTATAAAAGCACGGATGGTGGGAAAACGTGGAGAAAAACACTGTTTGTCAATGACCAGGCCGGTGCAGTAGACCTTATTCTCGACCCAACGAATCCGAGAATTATCTACGCTTCTACCTGGCGTGCCCAAAGGACGCCTTATAGTCTCAGCAGTGGTGGAGATGGTTCTGCACTTTGGAAGAGTACTGATAGCGGGGAGAACTGGACAGAGATTTCCAAAAATGAAGGTTTCCCAAAAGACACCCTTGGAATTATAGGAGTAACCGTTTCACCTGTGAATCCGGACAGGGTTTGGGCAATTGTAGAAAACAAGGATAAAGGAGGGCTTTACCGATCTGAAGATGGAGGAAAGAAATGGAGTCTGGTAAATTCTGAACGAAAACTACGTCAACGCGCCTGGTATTACACCCGGGTATATGCCGATACCGAAAACGAAGACTTGGTGTATGTACTCAATGTGCGGTATCACAAATCGACAGACGGCGGGAAAAGCTTTAATACATTTAATGCCCCGCACGGAGATCACCACGACCTTTGGATTGCCCCTGAAAATCCTAAAAGAATGATTATAGGGGATGACGGTGGGGCACAGATATCCTATGATGGCGGACTCACATGGAGTACGTACTACAACCAGCCAACTGCTCAATTCTATAGGGTAACAACGGATAATGCCTTTCCATATCGCATCTATGCGGCTCAACAAGATAATTCCACAATTCGGATTAACCACCGAAGCTCAGGGCGTACTATTGGTGATGACGATTGGGAATCAACAGCCGGCGGGGAATCTGCCCATATAGCCGTTGATCCAACCAACAATGATATTGTTTACGGAGGAAGTTACGGAGGATTTCTCACCAGGGTAAACCACGATGCTAACACTGTGAGGGGAATTAATGTTTGGCCCGATAATCCCATGGGATACGGTGCAGAAGGAATGAAGTATCGTTTCCAATGGAATTTCCCGATTATCTTCAGTAAACACGATCCTAAAAAACTTTACACCTTCTCCAATCATGTTCATCTGAGCACCAACGAAGGGCAGAGCTGGCAGCTCCTCAGTGGGGACCTTACCCGTAATGATCCCGACAAACTTGTGTCTAGCGGGGGACCAATTACCCAGGATAATACTGGGGTGGAATACTATTGCACCATCTTTGCCGCTAATGAAAGTCCGCTTAAAGAAGGCCTTTTGTGGGTGGGAAGTGATGATGGCCTTATCCATGTCTCAAAAGACGGAGGTGGAAGTTGGGAAGATGTGACACCCACAAATATGCCCGAATGGTCGATGGTGAATAGCATTGAACCATCAGTATTTGATGAAGGCACCTGCTATGTTGCCGCTACCCGATATAAACTAGGTGATTTTCAGCCGTATTTGTACAAGACCACGGATTATGGTAAAAGCTGGCAAAAGATCACCAGTGGAATAGCAAATGAGCATTTCACCAGGGTATTGCGGGAAGATCCGAAAAGAAAGGGCCTTTTGTATGCCGGAACGGAAACAGGGATGTATATTTCTTTTGATGATGGGCGCAGCTGGAAACCTTTCCAGCTCAATCTGCCTATAGTACCCATTACTGATCTTGCCGTCAAGGACAATAATTTGGTGGTTGCTACCCAGGGGAGAAGCCTTTGGATCATTGATGATCTCACCATTCTACATCAACTAAATGAAGGTCTTGCTTCTGATGAGGCTGTATTGTATAAGCCCAAGGATTCCTACAGGACCCAAGGTGGAACCAGCAGAAGTCCTTCTAAAACAGCCGGGCAAAATCATCCTAACGGAGTCATCACTCATTTTTATCTAAAGGACCTCTCAGAAAAAGATAGTGTGGCACTTACCTACACTACAGTATCGAGAGACACTCTGGCTGGTTTTAGTTCGTACGCTAAAGAAAACGACAAAAAACTCAAGGTCAAAAATGGTGGAAACACACATGTTTGGGATACTAGAGGAAAAGGCGCACAGGACTTCAAGGGAATGATCCTATGGTGGGCCAGCCTTAACGGGCCAAAAGCGGTACCGGGTACCTATCAGGTGCATTTGTCCGTCAATGGTACTACTGAATCACAATCCTTCAACATCTTACCCGATCCCAGGGCCGAGGTTACGGTTGCTGAAATGCAAAAGCAATACGACTTTATCTCCGACATCAATAGTACAGTTGACAAAGCACATGGCTCTATCAAGAAGATCAGAAAGATCACAGCGCAACTCGATGCCTTTATGGCACAGTACAAAGGAGATGAGGCCACCAAAGAACTTGTTGATAAGGCGAAAAAATTAAAATCCGATTTTTCTGAAGTGGAAAAAGCGCTTTATCAGACTCAAAACAGAAGTGGTCAGGACCCTTTAAATTTCCCTATCAGACTCACCAATAAATTAGCTCACCTGAACAGTCTGGTGTCTATCGATGATTTTCATCCAACAGACCAGGATATTGCAGTTAAAAATCAACTTACCTCAGAAATAATAAAACAGTTGGATCAATTTGATACTTTGGTAAGCGATGAGATCAAAGCATTTAATGATGCTTTTAATGCAATGCAACTAAATTATCTCTTTATAGAAGATTAGAATGTCTGTCTAAAAGGCCCTTAGTTTTCGCTATTGGGCCTTTTTAATCTCAACACCATACAAAGCCGTTTCAAAAAATACCCCACCAAAGATGAAATCACGTATCCTTTGCTTTTTGTTAGTACTGATTACCGCAGGCCTTACTGCGCAAACAGCGGAATCTTATTTTCAACCTCTGAAGTATAGAAATATCGGTCCCTTTAGAGGAGGGCGATCTGTCTCTGCAACCGGAGTAATGGGTGATCCGCTTACGTATTATATGGGGACTACCGGGGGCGGTCTTTGGAAAACCTCTGATGCAGGAGCGAGGTGGGAGAATATTTCGGATGGTTTTTTTAAAATGGGCTCCGTTGGCGCTGTTGCAGTTTCCGCTTCTAACCCGAATATAGTGTATTGTGGGATGGGGGAACATGCCGTTAGAGGTGTGATGACTTCCTACGGAGATGGAGTGTATAAATCTACAGACGCAGGTAAGACCTGGACGAAAATGGGTCTGGAAAAGACCCAACATATAGCACGAATTCTTATTCATCCCACCAATCCGGACATAGTCTATGTGGCTGCACAAGGAGCTTTATACGGCCCAAATAAAGAAAGGGGCATCTTTAAAAGTGTGGATGGGGGTAAAACATGGAAGAATACACTTTTTGTAAATGACCTCACCGGTTGTAACGAGCTTTCTATGGTTTCATCTACTCCTGAAGTTATGTATGCCAGTATGTGGCATCATCAACGCAAACCTGAAATCGTCATTAGTGGAGGTGAAGGGAGCGGACTATACAAATCCACTGACGGAGGGGATACCTGGAAAAAAATCCACGAGGGATTGCCCGAAGAAAAAGGAAAAATGGCTATAGCCGTGAGTGAGGCTAATCCCCAAAAAGTGTATGCCTTAATTGAAAGCGATTCTGACCAGGACCTGGGGGGATTGTTTGTATCCAATGATGCCGGGGACTCCTGGAAAATGGTCAGTGGTGACAACAGACTGGTACAACGCGCCTGGTACTACATCGAAGTTTTTCCAGACCCGAATAATGAAAATGTAGTTTATGTTATGAGCGCTCAAGCCCTGCGCTCTATTGACGGTGGAAAGACCTGGGAAGAGATTACAGGAACACACGGGGATTATCACGATTTGTGGATCAATCCCGACAATTCCCGAAATATGATTATTGCCAATGACGGTGGTGCAGCCATTTCTTTCGACTATGGTAAAACCTGGACGAGTCAGGACATCATGCCTACAGCCCAATTTTACAGGATCAATACCGACCGCTTGTTTCCTTATAACATTTATGGGGGACAACAGGACAACTCTTCGGTCAGAATCCCTCACCTATCGCTTTCGAGTGGGGGAATAGGAGAACAGGATTGGACCAGTTCAGCAGGAGGTGAAAGTGCTTTTCTGGCTTTCGATCCTGACAACCCCAGATATGTGATGGGAGGTAGTTATTTAGGCTACATCGACCTGCTGGATACACAGACCAAATCACGAACAAAAGTCCTGGCGGCCCCCATTCAATATCTGGGCATGGCGGCAAGAGACATGAAATACCTCTTTAACTGGAACGCACCTATAATTCGTTCCCAACACGAACCCAATACATTTTACCACTGTGCCCAAATGGTACTCAGGACAAGAGATATGGGTGTCACTTGGGAAGAAATTTCACCAGACCTCACAAGAAATATGGATAATAAACAAGGCAAGGGTGGAGGTCCCTATACAGTAGAAGCTGTAGGTGCAGAAAATTACGGGACTATTTCTTATATGATCGAATCACCGCATGAAAAAGGTGTATACTGGACAGGTAGTGACGATGGCTTTGTTCATCTAACCAGGGATGGGGGAAATACCTGGCAAAATGTAACCCCTAAGGGATTAAAAGAATGCCTGATCAACGCCATTGAAGTATCGCCACATAATCCCGGAACGACCTATATCGCTACTACCCGGTATAAGTTTAACGACTATACCCCCGCCCTTTATAAAACGTATAATTACGGGAAAAGCTGGACAAACATAAGTTCGGGGATTCCTTATGGCTCCTTCACCAGGGTAGTTCGTGAAGATGTGGAGAAATCCGGACTTTTATATGCAGGAACTGAGAAGGGGATATTTATTTCATGGAACGATGGAACTTCATGGGAGCCGATTCAATTAAATCTACCGAATACTCCCGTTACAGACCTTAAGGTACATCAGGGAGACCTGATAGTAGCTACTTCTGGAAGATCGTTCTGGATCCTCGATGACCTTGCTGTACTCGCGCAATACGAGCCTCTTAACCAGGGCTTAAAACTCTATCAGCCCGAAAGTGCCATGAATGCTTCATGGAGTAGTCCATTAAATGGGAATTCAAAGAAATTCATCGGTTCTCAGCCCTTCGAAGGTGTGAATCCGGCTAATGGGATGGTGATCTATTACGAATTACCTGTAAGTACCAATAAGATCCCGCTAAAAATGGAGATCAGAAATTCTCAAGGGAAACTTATACGTTCATTTAGTTCAGAGAAAGACGTGACCTATCAGGAGCACAACGGCGGCGGACCTCCCCCAAAACCAGTTTTACCCAGGGAAGAGGGGCTGAACAGATTTGTCTGGGATATGAATTATCCAATTATGGAAGGAATTCCGGGTGTGTATATGGAAGCCGGATTTGAAGGTCATATGGCGCCGCCGGGAGTTTACGACATAAAGCTGACCATGGGAGATGAGTCTGTTAAGACCCAGGCTAGTATTATAGCTACTCCGGGTTTTGAAGTTTCTAATACCCAATATGAAGAATTTGATTCCTTTATGTCAGAAATGGAAGCTGAACTCAGTGTCATGCATTTAATGGTCAATCAATTGTACAATGTACAAGGGCAACTGAAAAAAATATTGGAATCCCTTGAA
Organism: Muriicola soli; assembly: GCF_004139715.1. Lineage (GTDB taxonomy): Bacteria > Bacteroidota > Bacteroidia > Flavobacteriales > Flavobacteriaceae > Muriicola > Muriicola soli. The sequence continues at coordinate 3,025,822 of NZ_CP035544.1, forward strand.
GCAGGTCCTTTAAAAGAAACAGGACAGAAACTGCTAAATGATTTGGTATCCTGGGACGAAGATATGATTCAGCGGAAATCACAGGCGTATGACGATGTTGAGAATTTTCCCAATAAATTTACGGCGGAATATATTTTCCTGATTAACCAAAGCAACAGTGTAATTCCCAGGGTCAATCAGGGTTCAAGGGAACGTAAAAAAGAACTGGATACACAGTGGAACATGTTGAAGGAAAGAGGCCAGCAGTTTCTTGAAGATGCCCTTCCCGAATACAACAAAGCCTTGTGGAACTCCGGAATAGGAGCTATTCTATTACATTGATTATGGGGGAATATTACAATTACATCAAAGCGTTGCACCTTATTTTTGTGGTCACCTGGTTTGCTGGCTTATTTTATATTCCCAGGCTATTTGTTTACCATATCGAAGCTCAGGAAAAGCCCGAACCCGACCGGCAGATATTATCGCAGCAATTGAAATTGATGTCGAAGAGACTCTGGTATATCATAACATGGCCATCAGCCATTTTGTGCACCTTATTTGCAATCTGGTTGCTAATCCTGATGCCAGGCTGGCTATCACAATCCTGGATGCACGTTAAATTACTATTTGTTGTATTACTGATTGCCTATCACCTGAAGACTCATCTGATGTTTATTCAATTACAACGAGACCAGGTAAAATACAGCTCAAATTTTATGCGAATTTGGAATGAAGGAGCTACCCTTGTCTTGTTTGCGGTAACTTTCCTTGTCATTTTAAAAAGTGCCTTTAATTGGATCTACGGAGTAGTAGGGATTTTTGTTTTGGTCATATTGCTGATGCTCGGGATAAGGCTCTATAAAAGGATACGTAACAGGAATCCCGACGCCTGATGATCTCATTTTTGGACTGATTATTGCTATCTTTAGAAGCAAATATAAGAGCCTTGTTCAAAAAGTTCTCCCTCAGGTCCAGGATTTTTGTCACCATGATATTCTTAGTGTTAATTGCTTCGGTGCTTATCGCCGGGGTAACCATCTATCAATACAGGGAACAGTCAAAGGATTACCATCAGGAAAGGCTGGAGCGAAAAGAGGAACAAGTAAAACAGAGTATCGCGTACACCCTTCAGGCAACTACTTATCCCGTCATCACACAAAATCTCGGGCTGATCTTCAAGGATGAAATTTACCGTATCGCTGATGTACAGAACGTAAATTTCAATCTTTACGACCTCGAAGGACAACTCATTAAAAGCAGCAGGCCGAAGTTTCATAACGACTCAATATCACTTTGCCTTGATGCTGAAGTCCTCAATGGGCTGAAGGAAAGTCCGAATAAGCGACTGGTTGAGGACAATGTAGCTGCCGGAAGCAAGTACCAGGCGTCCTACACCTACATCAATGATCCTAAATTTAAACCGATAGGTATACTTAATCTGCCGTATTATGAGGATAATTCCTTTAATAGTATGGAATTACGAGAATTCTTGTTCAGGCTAGGCGGGGTATACCTCGTGATGTTTTTTATAGCAATTATCCTTGCGTATTTTATTTCAAAATATATTACCCGCTCGCTTGAAAATATATCGGAGAAGTTACATCAAACCAACCTTACAAAGCGCAACGAAAAGATCTATGTAAAAAATCCCAGCGTGGAGATCAATAAACTTATTGATTCATACAATAGTATGATCGATCAGCTGGAACAGAGTGCAGCGAAATTGGCGAGAAGTGAAAGGGAACAGGCGTGGAGAGAAATGGCCAAACAAGTAGCTCATGAGATCAAAAATCCACTAACCCCGATGCGCTTAACCGTCCAGAGTTTTCAGCGAAAATTTGATCCGTCGCAAGGGGATGCAAAATTGAAAATTGAGGAGTTTTCCAAAACCCTTATTCAGCAAATTGATATGATGAGTAGCATTGCGGGGGCTTTCTCAAATTTTGCTGAGATGCCAGCTCAACAAAATGAGACGCTTAATGTAGTGAAAACGGTAAAATTGGCGTTGGACATTTTTAATGAAAATTACATCCATTTTATTTCTGAAGAAGAAGAAATTATTGCGAAATTAGACAGAACCCAGTTGATCAGGGTGGTTACTAATCTTGTAAAAAATGCCATACAGGCTGTGCCCGACGTTGAATCTCCTAGGATTCTTGTTTCAGTAACCTCAGACGGAGATTACGTTAAGATCGCAGTGGCTGACAACGGCATTGGTATTTCAGATGAGGTAAAAGAAAAGGTCTTTGAACCAAAATTCACAACGAAATCAAGTGGTATGGGACTCGGACTGGGGATGGTAAAGAATATCGTAGAGACATATAAAGGGACAATTTCACTGACTTCCCAACCCGGTAAAGGCTCGGTTTTTTCTGTGAGATTTCCAAAAGCGAATCAAAATATACAAGTATGAGTTACAATAATCTTATCGTCGAGTTAGATGACAATATAGCCGTAGTTGTGATCAATCGGCCTAAAAAATTAAATGCGCTAAATACCGCGACAATCAAAGAGCTTCACCTGGCCTTCAAATCTCTGGAAAAGAACAAAAAGGTAAGGGTGATAATACTGACAGGAGCAGGGGAAAAAGCCTTTGTTGCCGGAGCTGATATTTCGGAATTTTCCCATTTCAATACAAAACAGGGCGGGCAACTGGCTGCCCAGGGACAGGAATTACTATTCGATTTCATAGAAAATCTAGACAAACCTGTGATAGCTGCTGTCAATGGCTTTGCTTTAGGGGGCGGACTCGAATTGGCCATGTCTTGTCATTTTAGAATAGCCAGCCATAATGCACGAATGGGTTTGCCTGAAGTATCCTTAGGGGTTATTCCCGGATATGGCGGTACACAGAGGCTTCCTCAACTTATAGGTAAGGGCAGGGCGATGGAAATGATTATGACCGGGGGGATGATCGATGTGGAAAGAGCCATAGAGTTTGGCCTGGTGAACCATATCGCATCTTCTGAAGAATTGATTGATTTCTGTAAGGAGATCGCAAAAAAAATCGCGAAAAACTCCCCAAAGGCTGTTAGTCAGGCAATAAAAGCGATAAATGCGGGTTTTAAGAATGAAGTTGACGGGTTTGAGGTGGAAATCGAAGCCTTTGGGCAATGCTTCGGTACCGATGATTTCAAGGAAGGTACTTCTGCCTTTCTGGAGAAAAGAAAAGCCTCCTTTCCAGGATCCTGATTGATTTCATTTTAATTAAAACATATGCAAAAACGAATCCTGCTTTTCGGCCTGCTTTGTATTGGATTTCTTGTAAGAGCACAAGAACTTCCTGTGGAATACACCTTCGGAGAAAAATATAATGATCGGTATAAATATTCTAATCTGTTGAATATTGAAGACGATGGTCAAGGGGGTTCATTACTCGTAAGGGCCTATTACTCTGGAATGATCTTAAAACCGAAAGGTTTTATTATAGAACATTACGATGAGAATCTTCAATTGATTTCGGAATACAATTACAAACTAAAAGGATCCGAATTTGTCAATGGCTATTTTAAAAACGGACAACTGTATTTACTATTTCTGGACTATAATTACGAATCTGAGGAATACGAATACTGGGTACACAGGAGTCCGGTAGACCCATTTACCTTTACCAAGGAAAAACTCCTTTCATTCCGATCTGCCCCTGTCAAAAATCCTCTTGACAAGAATTATTACAACAGAAAGTTTAATTCTGGTTTTACAACCACAGTCTTATTTCCGGAAGACAAAAGTTCTTTTGTAATCAGCACCCATTACAAAAAGGGCAAAAATAACCGTCACGATATCTACCTTTTTACCTCAGGCCTTAAGAAAGCCCTTTATCAGGACTTTTCATCTGAAGTAGAGGAGAAGAATTATGCCTTTGAGCGCGTAGCAGTTTCCAAAGACCTGAGTGAAGTCTTTATCCTGGGGAAAGCCTATTTTAAAAAGCGACGCTTTACGGCTCTTGAACGCAAGTTTCAATACGAATTAATCAAGCTTACCAATTCGGGCATCGCAACGCAGAATTTCGACTCGGAGGGAAAATATTCAGAATCCTTAACTCCTATTCTCAACAAAGGAGAACTTATATGTGTGGGCTTTTACGCAAACCGCAAGGACAACAGGTATAACGGTCTGTCTTATTTTAAGGTCGATCCTATTTCTCTGGATGTAAAAACAAAAAAATACAATCCTTTCTCCGATCAATTCATGTTTGATAAGTTCGGACAGGAGGAAGACAAGGATATAAAGAATCTGGTTTTTAAGAGTGTAGTGATTACTCCACAAGATGAAATCCTTTTCAATGCCGAGGAGTATTTTGTTACCCAAAGTGTACAAGCTAATTCAAGTGGAGGCAGGTTGAGAGTAGAACGCTTCCATCACAACGACATCGTCAGTGCTAAGATGGATGCCCAGGGAAATATGGTTTGGGCCAGGAATATCAATAAATCTGAGGTTACCCAAGGTGATGGATCTTATGCCTCATACAGTTCCCTCACCAAAAATGGTAAAACCTACTTTTTTATCAGCACAGCTGCAGATAATCCCCAGGTACTCAACAAGGAACGGATTATCTTCAAACAAGGTCTGAGCAGAAACCGAAATGTTTTTATTATTGAACTGAATGAAAAAGGGCAGATGAGCTATAAAAAAATCATCGACTCAAAAGATGCGCGTCTTCCCCTTATGGTCTCAAACCCGCTGATGAATGAACAGAGCGGTAAGGTGCTCTTCTATGCAAAAAGAGGAACCAAAAAACAGCTGGTTAATGTTGCCTTAGACTAATTGTTTCGTTTTGGAAAAAATCCATATATTTGGATAATATCCAATATTAATGAACTTCAAACATCTTAAGGGCAGAGGTGCACAACATAATTCCAAGAATAAGTTCGATGCACTTCATTCTGAATGGAGAGACGATTTCCTAGAATACTGCTTAAAGGAGGGCGAGCTGGCCGACAATAATAAAACTGTTTACCTCCCTATTTTTCCAAAAACGATAATCAATAAAGTAACTAGTCCGGATGTAGGAATGTCTTATTCCATGAATCCTTATCAGGGTTGTGAGCATGGATGTATCTACTGTTATGCCAGAAATACTCATGAATTTTGGGGCTATAGTGCGGGGCTAGATTTTGAGCGAAAGATTTTAATTAAGGAGAATGCTCCGGAACTGCTTGAAGCCAAATTAAAAAGTAAATCGTGGAAAGCGGAGACCATCGTCCTCTCAGGAAATACGGATTGCTACCAGCCTGCTGAAAAAAAATACGAGATTACCAGAGCTTGTTTGGAGATTTTCCTGAAGTACAGACATCCGGTTGGTATTATCACGAAGAATGCTTTGCTGCTGCGCGATCTCGATCTGATTATCGAATTAAATAAATACGGACTTATCGGGATAAACATTTCCGTGACATCACTAATTGAGGAGACCAGGAGGCTTTTAGAACCTAGGACGGCTACATTGTCGAGACGTCTCAAGACGATAGAGATCTTGTCTGAAAATAAGGTTCCTGTAAATGCAATGCTGGCACCACTAATTCCGGGAATCAACAGCCATGAATTAATGTCTCTGGCCAAGGCTGTCTCGGATTCCGGGGCGCTCTCTTTTACTCATACTGTGGTGAGGTTGAACGGCGCAATTGGAATGCTTTTTACAGATTGGATTAGAAGGACGATGCCCGATAAAGCAGAAAAAGTACTGAATCAGATCAAAAGCTGCCATGGGGGCAGCCTGCAGGATAGCAGATTCGGTATCAGAAACAGGGGGGAAGGACCACTGGCTACAAATCTAAAGGAAGTGGCGAGGATAGCCAGACAAAAGTATTTTAAGGGGAAGAAATTTCCAGCTCTGAATAAGGACTTACATCAGGAGTACAAAGAAGGGCAGTTAAAGTTATTTTAAGATCAATCACACAGCTAAAGAATCTATAATTACTGCAGGCAGAGTAATAATTTAGATTTTATTTGGAATATCCCTCCTCCTCGTCGTCTCTTTCGCGGTTTTCTTCCCTTCGTTTTTTCTTCTGATTGATACGGTAAACGAATGAAAAATTGATTTGTCTTTCCCGCCATTGAAATTCACTCTCCGATGAGAAAAATGGGGTTTCAGTTGAATTTATTCGTCGCCTTGAATTCAATAAATCTCTTACGTTTAGAGAAATTGTGCCTTTATCTTTCATGATATCCTTACTAAACGCAAGGTTGAGCGTGAAAATTCCTTCTGTTCTGGTTTGTGCGTTCTGAGTGGGACCTCTATAAAAAAGATTGGTTTGCCAATCGATTCTTCCCGGAAGACTGACTTTTGATCCAAAACGCGAAAACCAGCTCGTGTTCTTTGCTCCGAAATCTGTTCCGCGGAATACCCCTTCGGTATTAAATTCAAAGAAATTAAAGCTCGTATTGATTCGCCACCACTTGGTGGGGTTGTAAAGAAGACCTAGTTCGGCACCAATTCGCTTGTTGGTGGATAAGTTTATAGGCAGCGAGCGTATGATGACAATACCGTCAGAGGTTACTTCGCCGGTTTCCTCTTGAATGCGCTCAAAAGAATTGGTTTCCCTTTGATAATAAACCGATGAGGTTAGCGTCAAATTTTCCCAACGTTTCAGGTATCCAACATCAAAGGCATCTGCAAACGACGGATCTAAATCAGGATTGCCCTGGAAAATATTGGTACGGCTAGATCTTGAAGGAAAAGGATTGATAAACCATCCTCTTGGTCTGTTGATACGGCGGTTATAGCCTAAAGTGATATTCTCGTTCTCCTTGAGCTCATAGGTCAGGTTTAAAGTCGGGAAAAGATTTAAATAGTTCTTATCGAAATCAAGTTCAATATCATCACCCAGTAAATTTTGAAGGGTTTCAACGTCAGCGCCAAGCACCTGGCCTTTTAACTGGGTGTTTTCTAACCGAAGTCCGGCCAAAAAGCTGAACTTTCCAAATTTATCGCCATATTGAGTATATAAGGCCTGAACATTTTGATTAAATATAAATTGGTTAGATAAACCTGTATTGGACTCAAAATTACCGGTTTCCAGGTTGAGTTCTTCCAAATTGAAATTGGTGTCAGTTTCCTCAAAATTACCTCGATAGCCAGCTTCAAACTGAGCATCGCCAATGGGCAGTACATAATCTGCCTGAATCAGAAATTCATTCTGCACCTCTGTCTCTAGAATATTTTCTGCACCAACAGTCTCAGTATTTGGAAAGGTATTCTCTTCTGTTATTGTAATTGGTTTAATTTCTTCGTCGAAGGAGTACTGAGCATCTACCGCTAATTTATGCCCCTCATCATTGAAATTATTGATGTAATTCAACGAGAGTTGGTAGGAGGCTTCGTCTTCAGCTTGGAGTTCCTGCCGCAAGGTTCTGCTGTCTATATCATTACCTACAAATCGAACGGTATTGTTTTGGGTCAAATCTTCACCATCGTTAAGTCGGCCAAAAACACTAGCCGTTAACGAAGACTGATCAGTTAAAAAGTATTCAAGACCAACGTTTGCATTGAAGCCACTATTTTTTCTGTCGATATCCCTGTCTTCGGTAATTCTATCAAAAGATCCCTCTGAATACGTATTGTCAAAAAAACCGTTACCGGGTGGGGTACTGTATGAATAGCCTAAGGTGGTAAAGAAGTTGTAATTATCTGTTCTGAAATTCAGGTTGGGCGTGAAATTAAATCGGTCAGGATAGCCTATAACCGTATTAATAGTTCCATTAAAACCCCTGGTTTTTTCTTTTTTTAGTACGATGTTTAGGATACCAGCTGTTCCTTCGGCGTCGTAACGCGCAGATGGACTTGTAATAACCTCTACCTTTTCAATAGCATCAGCAGGTAGTTGTTGCAAGGCATCTGTAGAACCAAAGCCTGCTAAGGCAGAAGGCCTGCCGTTAATTAGGATTCTAACATTGCCATTCCCCCTTAGATTTATTGCACCATCAACATCTACCGTAACAGATGGAATGTTATCGAGTGCATCGCTAATGGTGGCTCCGCTATTAGTTAGGTCTTTCCCTACATTGTATATTTTTTTATCAAGTCGGACCTCTACCGATGTTCTTTCAGCAACCAGCTCAACCGACTCAAGTTGCTCTACATTGGGCGATAATTTAAGCTTACCAAGATTGACTGAAGAATCAAAAGTTTGAACAGGGAGTTCCAAAGTTTTAAAAGAAATATATTCAATTCTACTTTTATATCTGCCTTGGGAAATTTCGACCTTAAATTTTCCATTAAGGTCAGTAATACCGCCGGTGATGTTTTCAGGGTTGTCAATATCCTGCAATACAAAAGTTGCAAACTCCAAAGGCTGCCCTGTTTCATTTTCAACAACGGTACCCGAGATGAAAATTGATTTTGACTGTGAAAGGCCCTGTGATGCGAAAGCTATTATAAAAAGAATCGAAAGGCTTATATTTTTAAAAGAACTCATTCTGTTTAATGTTTGATTCAAAACTATAAACAATATGACGTCTTTAAAACTTTATTCTTCCAACACCCAAACAAAACATGTCAACGACACTAAGAAAATGTTAAAGGAATTTTCCTCATGGGATTTTTATAAATTACTAAGAGATTATTACTGATTCAAAACCTTATTGACGAATGCTTCTTTGTATAACCTGCCGATTGGGAGCTCCATGTCATTATCTAAATAAACACGATTGCCTAAAAACTTTACGATCTTTTTGGTATTAATTAAATAGGATTTGTGAATTCTTAGAAACAAATCTTTTGGCAGCACCTCTTCCCAATGTTTCAGCCGCTCTACGGAGAGGTGTTTGGTCTCTTTGGTATAAATTACTGTGTAATCGGTATCTGATTTTATAAAAGAGATATCAGAGACCTTCAATTTTCGGTATTCGTGGCCTGACTTAATATAAATATCATCCGAATCATTTATTGTTTGGCTGGTTTGCCTGTCGCTATTACCAGGTGTTTTACTCACCTTGGCTATGGCTTTTAAAAATCGTTGAAATGAAAATGGTTTTAGCAGATAATCAATGACATTGTATTCATAGCTTTCAAGGGCATAATCAGAAAAGGCGGTGGTTAGGATTATATTAGGCCGGTTACTCAAGGATTTAATAAATTCCAAGCCGGTCAATTTGGGCAAGTGAATATCTAGAAATACAATATCCACTGTATTGTTTTTGAGGAATTCCATGGCCTCCAGAGCACTTGAAAACGTACCTTTAAGTTGCAGGATCTTAGCGTCTTCAATGTATTTTTGCAAGATGCGCTGCGCCGGTACTTGGTCTTCAATAATAATGCAGGTCATTTCGTCAGATTTTTGTCAGTTCAATACTTAAGTCCACCTCGTAGGTATTGCCATTATCACGTATAGACAGCTCGTGTTTTTTCGGGTAAATCAGGTTTAATCTCTTTCTCACATTAGTCAATCCTATTCCGCTTGAGAGACTTTCATGTTTTTCACCACTATCGTGATTATTGATACACTTAAAAAGCAAGGTATCACCCTTAAAAGAGACATCAATTTTGATACTTATATCGTCTGATTGCTCTGCCTGACTATGTTTAAAAGCATTTTCTATAAATACAATTAAAATTAATGGGGCAATTTTATAGTTGGCCACTTGTTGGGACACATTAAAAGATACCGTACCCCGATCTTCAATCTGTAATTTGCTCAATGCGATAAAATTCTGAAGCTGTTCTAATTCTTTCGCAAGAGGCACGAAGTTTTCCTTGCATTCGTATAGCATATATCTTAGCAGACCACTGAGTTCCAGAATAATCTGAGGGGTCTTTTCAGAACCTTGAATGGCATATGAATAAAGGTTGTTGAGGTTGTTGAACAAAAAATGCGGATTGATTTGTGAACGTAAAAATTGGAGTTCGCTTTCTTCAATAATGCTTTCAAGTTTTTCAATTTGCTGTTGCTTTTGCAGCGCATCCCATCCAAATTTAAATCCCACCAAAACGGTAAGTACAGGGAGCACCCCCAGCATAGAGTAAAGGACCGGAGCAAAAGAAGAAGCTCTTCTTGTCCCCGGAAAAAATACAGGTTCTAAAACTAATTCCTCAAGGACGATGAGCAAAGCAATAATGGATACAAGAGAAATCGAAAATAGAATATACTTTTTCTTGTATAGAAGCTTTGGCATTAGAAAATATCCGATAATAGTGGAAGCCAGGACATAAGTTGAAAAGAAAACGAACTGATGTAATTTAAATCCTGGTTCGTTACGATCAAAGGAGTAAAAAAGAAAGACTACTACTAACAGAATCACTTGAAAAACAAGTTCTTTAATCGAAATGTTCCATTTTGACTGTTTCATGGGAAGCAAGAGAATAGTTTGATAGATACTCACCAAAAAAAACTCGCAAACGGCATACTTTTAATTGTAAACTACTGGGAATAATGATTTTAATGTATTCACCAGTTCCAGTAACTGCCGTTAATTATCTCAATGGGATGAATCAAATCTATGTACCATCAATTAAGACGATTTAACTCAAGTCCCAACCTTTGCGATAAGTACCTTTAACCCACTCGTTCGCTTTTTCAAAATTGGTAACTCGCATGGCATCGCCATCCCACATAATTTTTCTTCTGCCAGGATAGGCAAAAGGATCCCAGTCGCCTAACTGCTTGCCTTCTTTGAGTTCTTTATATTGAAAAGCTTTAATAGCCAGATTGCCCATGAGCACAGCCTCTGTAAGTGGTCCTGAACGATCAAAACTGGAAGAAGTATTACTGCCTTGCATGCAGCCTTCTACCCAATTTTGCTGATGCCCTCCCGTGCTACCTAATACTCTTGGCAAGGTAGGCGAAGGGGGAGAAAACAGACCCATCATTTCCGAAGGGAGCAATCGGGCATTACGGGAATAGACATCACAAACGAGAATTCCTTTAGTACCATAAAAAACAGTTCCCCCTCCGGTATCTCCTATAGTTTCATCGTCTTTTAACTCGTCGGGAAGGTCGGGCATGATGCCTCCATCATACCAGTTCAGTGCTATTTCACCGTGATTCGGGGTATCAAATTTCAATCTGACGATGGAAGAAGCCGGACAAGAAGCACTATAGTCGGCTTCTACAAAATCACCTACCCAATTTGTGGTACAACTGGCTTCTGCTTCGGTAGGATAACCCAGGTCTAGCACTCCAAAAGGGGTCTCCATAATATGGCAACCCATATCTCCTAAAGCACCGGTGCCAAAGTCCCACCATCCACGCCATTTAAAGGGTAGGTAGGCGTTATTGTAATCTCGTTTAGCTGCCGGACCTAACCACAGGTCCCAATCCAGGCCATCCGGGATTTCGTCCTTCCCTTGAGGGAGCGGAATTCCTTGCGGCCATACAGGACGGTTTGTCCAGCAATCGACCCGCTCTACTTTACCAATTATGCCAGAGTTTATCCATTCCTTAGCTTGTCTGCTACCGTCACTGGATGCTCCCTGGTTACCCATTTGAGTTGAAATACCATTTTCAGCAGCTACTTGTGTCATCAATCGGGCTTCAGCGATATTATGGGTGAGGGGTTTTTCCACATAGGCGTGCTTTTTAGCCCTCATAAAAGGCAATGCTATGGTAGCATGGGTATGGTCTGGAGTAGCAACCATAATCGCATCCATATCCTTTAGCTGCTTGTCGTACACTTTGCGAAAGTCCTTATAGCGTTTTACATCCGGGAAGAATTCATAGGTTTGGGCCGCTCGTCGATCATCTACATCGCAGAAAGAGACGAATTTTACCTTTCCTGTTTCATGTAGGCCTCTAATGACACCAGATCCTCTTCCTCCCACTCCAAAAGCGCCAACGTAGAGCGTGTCACTCGGGGGCACATGTCCCTTTCCGAGAACATAACTGGGAACAATAGAAAACACAGCGGAAGAAGCCGTTACATTTTTAATAAATTTTCGTCTTTGCATGAATTTTTCCTTTTAAGATGCGAGGAAAGATACAAAAAAACAGATCGAATAAAAGTAGATGAAGTGGATGTTGGGGAGTGCTTTTATAGCACAGGCAACCTAATTGCATTTAACGGTTTCCATTCCATTCAGCATAGAATTGTTCCAGGTATCCAAGAAGAAAATCGTGCCGTTGTTCTGCAATTTTTCTCCCTGTTTTGGTGTTCATTTTGTCTTTAAGCAATAACAGCTTTTCATAAAAATGATTGATGGTGGGGCTTTGGGAGTTTTTGTAAGTGTCCTTGTTCATGCTGAGGTTCGGAGCAATGTCAGGATCGTAGAGTTTTCTGTTTTTAAAGCCTCCGTAGTGAAAGGCTCTGGCAATGCCGATGGCTCCTAGGGCATCTAATCTATCTGCATCCTGAACCACATGTAATTCCAATGGATGCTTTGGGGTGATTTTTTGTCCAACTGTATTTTTAAACGAGATGTTTTCAATGATGTAACAGACCTTATCGATGACCTTATTATCAACTCCGATGGAATTGAGAAATTCCTTCGCCAGTTTAGGCCCGAGGGTTTCGTCTCCTTTATGGAATTTGGCATCAGCAATATCGTGTAGTAAAGCGCCTAAACTCACAACCAGTACATCTGCCTTTTCATCTTTGGAAATGAGGAGTGCATTTTTAAATACCCTTTGAGTATGAAACCAATCATGGCCGGCCTCTGCATTTACAAGAGTTTCTTTTACAAAATCGATGGTTGATTCAACCAGTTCTGTATTGGTCATGGGTTAATTCGGATGTCTTTGGTGATTTGTTCTTCTACTCTGGAAATAAGTACATCAGCGTCTCCTGTATTAGCAATTGCAGGGTGCACCTTAAAAATCAAATGGGAACCGATACCATAAGGAAACTTACCATACCGCAGCATTTTCCATGAATTATTTATGCTGATGGGTACTATCAGGGCAGATGGAGCTTGCTTCATTAAAACCTTTAAGCCGGTTGTCTGAAATTTTTTAGGGTGCCCCGTCCTGCTTCGGGTACCTTCGGGAAAGATAACTGCGCTCCTGTTGTGTTTTTCTATGTACTTACCCAGTTTCGAAATGGCCAACAGAGCCTGTTTACTATCCTTCCTGTCGATCAATGCAGAACCTCCGTGTCTCAGATTAAACGAAACACTTGGAATCCCCTTGCCCAATTCAATTTTACTGACAAACTTGGGATGATGCTTTCTCAAATACCAGATGATGGGCGGAATATCGTTCATACTCTGGTGATTGGAAACGATGATAAGAGGTTTATCCTCAGGAATTTGCTGCTTGTTGATAAAGGTATAGCGTGTACCCAGGATGTAAGTGCACCACATTAATACCAGGTTGAGATAGCTCACACTTTTTTGATGGGCGTGGTACCCAAACCAATTCAGGCATATCCATTGCACAGGATGGAAAACAAGCAGGCTAATTCCAAAAATGAGGAAGTACAAAACCGTTAAGGGGTAAGCCAGGAGCTTTCGCATAAAACAAAAATAAAAAAACCGCACTTGGAATAGTGCGGTTCAATAAATATGTCTGTTATAAACTAACAAAATTCATTATACGCCTCAGTCAGATTTTCGGCAATCATCTCAGCAGGACGACCTTCAATATGGTGTCTTTCAATCATATGGACCAGTTCTCCATTTTTAAACAATGCCATACTGGGGGATGATGGAGGAAAAGGAACCATTAGATTTCTCGCTGCATCAACTGCTTCTGTATCTACCCCGGCAAAAACCGTGATAAGATGATCTGGTTTTTTATCGTTTCTCAGGCTTAACTTAGCAGCAGGTCTGGCATTGGCTGCTGCACATCCGCATACAGAGTTAACCACTACCAAGGTAGTGCCCTCTTTTCCAATGGCGCTATTTACAGCCTCCGCGGTATATAATTCTTCAAAGCCTGCTGTAGACAGGTCTTCTCTCATGGGTTTTACTAATTCTGCAGGATACATAGTCTTATTTTTTTATTGAGCACAAAGATAGGAATTATGAGGAAATTATAAGCCAAAGCTTTCTTAAGACTACCGAACTTTTTAGCGGTTAAACCCTATCTTTGGCAAAATTTTTTTTGAGCATGATTCGGTGGATCGCAGCCATACTAGGCTTCTTCTTATTTCGTCTTCCGGGAGCCATTATTGGTTTCCTTGTAGGTAGCTTTATGGATAATATGGGCTCCGGCTCCAGGGGAGGTCGATCTTTGACGACCTGTCAAGGCAGAAGGTGAGTCCGGCCGACTTTGAACTCAATCTCCTGTCGTTGTGTTCTATAGTTATCAAAGCCGACGGACAGGTTAGTCAGCGCGAACTGGATTACGTACGTCAATATTTCCTCAGCACTTACGGTAAGGAAAAGGCAAATGCCATTTTCAGAACTTTTAACGAGGTGATCAAGAAACGCGAAATTTCTGCCCAAAAGATCTGCACATACCTCAACCAGAGAACTCGATATGAAGTTCGGCTTCAACTCCTTCATTTCTTGTTTGCTATCGCCCAGTCTGACGGATCTATCAGACCTCCGGAGATTGACAAGATCAGAGAAATTGCCGGGTATTTAAGGATTGGAAGAACGGATTACGAAAGTATTAAGGCCATGTTTGTCAAAAGTGCCGATAATGCCTACAAGATATTGGAGATAGACAAAAGTGTGTCCGATGATGAGGTGAAGAAGGCCTACCGGACCATGGCGAAAAAGTATCACCCGGACAGAGTAAACACTGAGAATGAGGCGATCAAGAGAGGCGCCGAGGAGAAGTTTAAAGAAGTTCAGAAAGCCTATGAACAAATACAGAACGAGCGCGGAATGTAATTCTTAAAATCATGGAAAACTTTTGGTTTTACACGAAATTAGGATTGGAGCATGTCTTAGACCTGGCTGCCTACGATCATATTTTATTTCTGATGGCCCTGGTGATCCCTTTTTCCCTCAGAATGTGGAAAAAGATTCTGACGCTGGTTACCGTATTCACCATTACGCATTGTATTTCCCTGGCTTTATCCGTTTATAAAGTGGTTGAAGTTGATGTGGCCTGGATTGAGTTTCTGATTCCGGTAACCATATTGCTGACTGCACTTTTCAATCTATGGGATAGCTTGAAAGAAGGTAGTGTACTGAGCTTTCAACTACAAGCCGTGGCAACGGGCTTTTTCGGGCTTATTCACGGTTTTGGATTTTCAAATTATTTTAAAATGCTGATGGCAGGGGAAGATGAGAAATTCAATCCCTTACTCGGCTTTGCTACCGGGATAGAAATTTCACAAATCATTGTAATTACTGCAGTATTGGCTGTAGCGGCTATTTTGGAGATGGGATTGAAATTACCCAGAAAATACTTTGTTATTGGCACCACCTCAATTGTAATTTTGATAACAATCCCCATGATAATTGACACATGGCCGGGCTAAGGTGATGGAATAATACACCTTGTCGGTTTTAATTAAATATTAACCATTATTGGTTGTTGGACTCTCCCAAAGCAGGTATCTTAGTGCTTGCGAGCCTAGGCCAGTGGAATCAGACCCGTGAAGAAGTGACCAAAAAAAAGCAGCTAAAATACGACAAGGCCTATTTGAGAATGGCACATGAGTGGGGCAAGTTATCCTATTGTGAGCGTAAACAGGTAGGGGCTATTATTGTCAAAGACCGAATGATCATTTCAGACGGATATAACGGCACCCCTACTGGATTTGAAAATTTTTGTGAAGATGAGAAGGGCTATACAAAATGGTATGTCCTGCACGCAGAGGCGAATGCCATTTCTAAAGTAGCCTCGTCTACCCAGTCTTGTGAAGGAGCCACCTTGTACATTACTCTTTCTCCTTGTAGAGAATGTAGTAAACTGATTCACCAATCTGGCATAAAACGTGTAGTATATCAGATCGCCTATAAAGATGGATCGGGATTGGAGTTTTTAGAAAGGGCAGGGGTGGCATTGGAGCATCTGCCACATATTTTAGAAGAAAATGCGTAGGAAGAAATGAAGAAGTATCATTACATATGGCCGGCAATAATCGCTTTAGCGCTGTCTTTGGGAATCCTGATAGGCGGAAAGCTCGATTTTAACGATTCACCTGAAAAGCTATTTACCACCAACTCGAAAAAGGATAAACTCAATCGCCTCATCGATTATATAGACTATGAGTATGTTGATGAGATCAATACCGATAGTATTGTTGATGTAACCGTAAATAATATCCTTGAAAAATTAGATCCCCATTCGGTCTATATTCCGAAGGAAGAACTCTCCCAGGTCTCAGAAAATATGAAGGGCGATTTTGTGGGGATCGGCATCAATTTCTATATGTACAGGGATACGATTACAGTAATCAGGACCGTAGAGAATGGCCCCAGTTTCCTTGAAGGGATTGAACCCGGCGACAGAATTTTAATTGCCGATGGAGATACCCTTTACGGCAAGAACCTGCCGAGCAGGAAAATAGTTGGAACATTAAAAGGAGAAAGCGGGACATCGGTTGATTTAAAGGTATACAGGAAAAAAGAGGACCGGTTCTTTGATGTGACCCT
This sequence comes from Muriicola soli, assembly GCF_004139715.1. GTDB lineage: Bacteria > Bacteroidota > Bacteroidia > Flavobacteriales > Flavobacteriaceae > Muriicola > Muriicola soli. Next base: position 3,042,233 of record NZ_CP035544.1, read on the forward strand.
TAAAAGAGACAGGGTGCCGATCAAGAGCGTGGAGTCGTTTTATATGCTGACTCCTGATATGGGATACATCAAGATTAACAGATTTGCCGAGAGTACGTACAAAGAATTTAAAAAAGCACTAAAGTCATTGCAAAAACAAGGTGCAAAGAAATTAACCCTTGATCTAAGAGACAATCCCGGAGGCTATCTGGGAATAGCAGAACAATTGGCCGATGAATTCCTGAAAGAGGGAAAGCTTATCCTGTTCACCAAAAACAATAAAGGAAAGATAGATAAGATGTTTGCGACGGAAAAGGGCTCATTTGAGAACCAACCCGTTTACGTACTGATCAATGAACGATCGGCTTCTGCCAGTGAAATTATTGCCGGGGCATTACAAGACAACGACGTAGGCACAATAGTGGGGCGCAGGTCTTTCGGAAAAGGGCTTGTTCAACGCGAAATGGCCCTGGGAGACGGCTCTGCTGTTCGCTTAACCGTTTCACGTTACTATACCCCAACCGGCAGGTCTATTCAGCGGGATTACCAGAATGGAAGTGAAGACTATTACGAACGGTTTGAAGATCGATTTGAAAATGGGGAACTCGTTTCTGCAGACAGCATCAAGGTTACCGATTCACTAAAATACACTACTCCCAAGGGGAAAGTGGTCTATGGTGGTGGAGGGATTATACCTGATGTTTTTGTGCCAATCGGCAACTTAGAAGAAGAAACTATTAAGAGTATGGCTAATCTTGGCTTTACCCCCCGATTTATTTTTGAGCACCTGGAAGAAGACAGGGAACAATACGAAGCCTATACTGAATCTGAATTTGTAAAGAACTTCAGGGTAGACGATATTTTGTTTGAAAAATTCGTGAATTTTGCTTTATCGATCAACATCAGCATGGATTTCTACGAGTATGAAGAACGAATTAAATTGTATTTAAAAGCGGCTCTGGCTGAGCAGTTGTTTTCTCCAAATATTAGTGCGAAGATCAAGGGCGAAATAGATCAGATGCTACTAAAGGTAATTGATCTTGACCGGCCTACCTGGCAGCCGGAAAAGCCTCTATTAAAGGAATAATTCTTTTAATTTAATTTCCATAGTCTCATTCAGTATCTCTCCAGCAATTCATTAAATTCCTTCAGGGTTTTTAAATTTTGAAATTCCGAAGTATTCTTTACCAGATTTTTATCAGTCCATCCCAGTTGCATCATTTTTTCAAGGTGTTTAAGAGCAGAAGGATATTTCTTCCAGGCAGCGTATTTTCTGGCTAGTTGATAATAGGTAAACGGACTATCAGGGGCAATGACCAGGAGGAGTTTTTCGGCGTATTCCTGTTCCTTTACCTTATTCTCGCGTAAAAAGGAATCCATAGACTCCCCTGCCATAGCGAATAGATGGCGCTGTAGGCGATAGGCCATCAGCTGATACTCGGGCTCTTCGTGCGAGGCGTATTTTTCTTTGAGCTCCTTTACTGTATTCTCCCACCATTCAAAGGCATCCGGACTCTCACCCATGGAAAGCTCAAGTGCAAAGCGTTCCTTTGTTTTATAATTGAGAGTATCTTCCAGCATCGCGACTTTTGCTAGTCGGGTTTTTTCCTTCCTATATCGCTTTTCGCGTTTTAATTTTCTTAATCGCTTCTCAAGGCTGTCAGATGAGATCAGATCCGGATAATATTCAATCATCCGCGATAATTCCCGGGAGGCCTCAACCAGTTGTCCCTCGCTTTCGTAATACTGTGCCTTTACAAGTACATCTTTAAAATTTTTGGATCTCAGCTCGCTGTTTACCTCTTTAACACCTTTTCTGAACGCTTCTTCTTCCAGCCAACCCAACGCCCGGAGCATAACTTCAGAAGGAGGCCATTGATGTTCACCATTAAAAACAATGCGTTCGTTCGGAATCTTTAACGAGACTAACCAATCCTCAGTTTTTTGCATTTCCCGGAAGTTCATGTCTTTATCTCCCACAATTCCTACATAAGAGAAACGGTTATTCTTGTTGGGAAAATACAGGGGATACTGAGCAAAACCAGCACCACATGCAATCACTCCTTGTATGGCACCGCTTAACACGGCAATAGTCCCGGCGAGCCTAGACCCACCCGAAAACCCGGCTGTGTATATACGATTACTGTCTACCGTAAATTTTGCAAAAACCGATTTGAACAGGCGATCTGTAATTTCTAAATTTGGTCCATAAGGGCCGTTTTTGGTATTGTTGGAACAAATCAGGATATATCCGTATTCTTCCGCGGCCTCAATAAAGGGTAGTAGTCCGGTTTTACCCCTCCCGGCAGGGTCGAAAATGAAAATAATTGGGGCTTTTTGGGAGACTTGATAACTGCTTGGCAGGTAAGTTGCGAAAGTTTCATCTGCCGCTCCCTGCACAGGAATCGAATCAGTTAATACTCCCTCATTTATTTTCAATTGCTGAGAGACGCCATTTAAATAAATACAGAGAAAGAAGGAGAACAAAAGACGTTTCATTCCTGTAAATTAAGAAAATCATCTCAAAATTTCCCGCAGAGGAAAAAGGGTCTTCTAATCCTCTATTTTTTCCTGAATTTTTTTGGACGCCTGTAAGATCAGAAGGAGAATGATAGCACAAAGTGCTGCAACGATGCCAATAACCGCTATGATGCTCTGTTCACCGAAAGGATCAGTAAAATCAACAATGGTCACATTGTAAATAATAAGGGCAAGAGCCAGTACGATCAGGACAACGCTTAGTGTTTTATTCATGATGAGAATCTTTCAAGTTTCAGAATTAACTTAATTATTGAAATAATTGATTGACGTTTGTGGCAAATAACTTTACTGCAATAGCCAGGAGGATCACTCCAAATACCTTTCGAATAACACCCAAGCCAGCCTTTCCGAGTACGCGTTCTATTTTTGAAGACGACTTTAAGACAAGGTAGACAAAAATGATATTCACGATGATTGCCACGATAATATTCTCTACATAAAATTCGGCTCTGAGTGACAGCAGAGCGGTCATTGTCCCGGCACCTGCTATCAATGGAAACGCGATGGGCACCACCGAGGCTGTTTCAGGTTCATCATCCCTGTAAAGGGTAATTCCCAAAATCATTTCAATGGCCAGGAAGAAAATTATAAAGGCTCCTGCTACCGCAAAGGAGTACACGTCTATGCGGATCAGGTTGAGGATCTCCTCTCCGACAAATAAAAATGCAACCAGGATACATCCCGCAACGATAGAAGCTTTTTCGGAGTGGATGTGTCCAACTTTTTTACGTAAGTTGATAATAATGGGAATGCTTCCAACAATGTCAATAACTGCAAAAAGGATAATACTGGCTGTCGCTATTTCCCTAAAATTAAAATGCATTTTATACGCTTTAAAAGTGCGGCAAAAGTACTACATATTTAGAGGAGAATAAGAAGGTTAAGTAAAATATTCTTGGGTAATATTAGCTCGATTGAGGTATATTTGAGCCCAATAAGGAGAATATGTTTCAGCTAGGAAAGACATTGGTCTCAGAAGAAATCATCGAGAAAGATTTCGTCTGTAATCTCACCGCTTGCAAAGGGGCATGTTGCGTTGACGGTGATGCCGGGGCACCGCTTGAGGAGTCGGAGACCAAAATCCTCAGGGACATTTATGAAAAAGTAAAGCCATTTCTAAGGCAGGAGGGAATCGAGGCGATTGAGACACTTGGTCATTTTGTAAAGGGCGAAGACGGGGAATGGGAAACTCCTCTCATTGATAAGCGGGAATGTGCCTATACCGTTTTTGACGATAAAGGAATTGCTAAATGCGGTTTGGAAGAAGCGTATATCCAGGGCGCAACGTCTTGGAAGAAGCCCGTTTCTTGTCATCTCTACCCTGTTCGAGTAACTGAATACACTAATCTTACGGCAGTTAATTACCACAAATGGCAACTTTGCGATCCAGCCTGTGCTCTCGGTGAAAGTCTCCAGGTACCGATCTATAAATTTGTAAAGGAAGCCCTGATTCGCAAATTTGGTGAAAATTGGTACAAGGAATTGGAACAAATCAGCAAGCAGCATCAGTCTACACAAATCAAGTAGGTATTTCATAGATTTTTTAATACCGTTAAAGGAGTATTTTTCTCCTTAGCTCGGACTTTCTATAGCTTTACGGTCCCTCGGGTTATCCATGCTCTGTAAAATGATAATTGGAACGCCTCAAGGATATTTAAATCAACCGTTTACCACCATGAGAAAATGTGTTTTCTTGTTTCTACTCTTTGTGTTCGTGCTTATAATTGCGGCCATGACTGAGAACAATGAAAGAGAAGCTGCCATTGAAAAAGTGGCTGTGGATAACAACATTCAGGATCCCTTACTGGACGAAACTACAGCCCTGAATTCCGAGCGCTAATTATTTAGAATACCTTCTATTTTTCTTCCGTTTATAAAAGATCAATTCTGATTAAATCGGAGTCTTTCGTACTACCCAACAAGGAACAAAATCCTTCACCCTAAATATTCTAGGAAAATTTAAGTCAACCCCTGGTGATTTTCCGCATGATTCCATTTAAGTTATTTGAATGCGATCTACAGCATAATATTCTGTAATCAAGATCGATTCTATTGCATTCTGACCAAGTATAGAAATAACACTCAGCGGTATTAAATAAAATACTTCTCGGTCTATTTTGGTTTCAATAAAAACTCAAAATATTTATACAAATAGTCTTCTTGTGCTAAGGGCAGTATCCACACCTCTTAAGCCTAGATTTCAACATGCTGTGTTAAAAACTTTGAGTGGCTTCTCCCAAAACCGACTTTACAATTTAATAACATTTTCTAATCTTTGTTAATCCCAGCAAGAAGCACTTTTTCACTCAAAATATAACTTTAAAAAAATTGAAATATGTCAAAGACCGTGGAGCCTATTTTAGAAGAAAATGAAGACCGTTTCGTAATCTTTCCAATTAAACATCACGACTTGTGGGAGTGGTATAAGAAATGTGAAGCTTGTTTTTGGACTGCTGAGGAAATTGACCTTCATCAGGATCTGGCGGATTGGAATAACAAGCTCAGCGATGATGAAAAGTACTTTGTAAAGCATATCCTCGCATTTTTTGCTGCCTCTGACGGCATTGTCAACGAGAATCTGGCAGAGAATTTTGTGAATGAAGTACAATACACTGAAGCAAAGTTTTTCTACGGGTTCCAGATCATGATGGAGAATATCCACTCGGAGACCTATTCTTTACTGATAGATACTTATGTAAAAGACGAAAAGGAAAAGAGCATACTGTTTAAGGCCATTGAGAATTTCCCTGCAATTAAGAAAAAGGCCGACTGGGCCCTTAAATGGATTGATTCCCCGAGCTTTGCAGAACGACTAATTGCTTTCGCCGCTGTAGAAGGAATCTTTTTCTCAGGAGCATTTTGTTCAATTTTCTGGCTGAAGAAAAGAGGTCTGATGCCAGGCCTAACTTTCTCCAATGAACTAATCTCCAGGGATGAAGGTATGCATTGCGATTACGCGGTACACTTACATAACAAACATCTCGTCAACAAGGTCCCTAAAGAAAGAATTAAAGATATCATCGTAGACGCCCTCAACATCGAGAGAGAATTTATTACAGAATCACTTCCGGTAAGTCTTATTGGGATGAATGCCAAACTCATGACTCAGTATCTCGAGTTTGTTACGGATCGCCTCCTGGTGGAATTGGAATGCGAGAAAGTCTACAACTCTACGAATCCATTTGATTTTATGGATATGATATCCCTTCAGGGGAAAACGAATTTCTTCGAAAAACGCGTATCAGAATATCAAAAAGCGGGTGTTCTTAACAAAGAAAAAGATACGGATTCACAGAAGATCAGTTTTGATGCCGATTTCTAAGGTGTCTAAAGTATAAAGAGCCCTCAATCAACAGGGCTTTCTATGCTCAATATTTGAAATGTTAAAAAAATTATAAAATACTCAAACCAACCCTTATAATTTAATTAAATAAGCGCAGCAAAATGTACGTAGTAAAAAGAGACGGTAGAAAAGAACCCATGATGTTCGACAAGATCACGGCCAGGGTTCGAAAATTATGTTATGGCCTTAACGATCTTGTAGATCCTGTAAAAGTGGCCATGAGGGTTATTGAGGGCCTTTATGATGGAGTGACCACTTCAGAGCTCGATAATCTGGCTGCTGAGATTGCCGCAACTCTAACTACTGCACACCCTGATTACGCAAAGCTGGCGGCCCGAATCTCGGTATCCAACTTGCATAAAAATACGAAGAAGTCCTTCTCCGAAACCATGAAGGACCTTTATGAATATGTCAATCCGAGAACTGGAAAGAAAGCACCTTTGCTTTCCGATGAGGTATTCAAAGTGGTTTCCGAAAACGCTGATATGCTCGATTCCACAATTATTTACAACCGGGACTTTGGCTATGATTATTTTGGTTTTAAAACCCTTGAGCGCTCATACTTGCTAAAATTAAACGGAAAGATAGCTGAGCGCCCTCAGCATATGTTGATGCGGGTGGCAGTAGGGATACATCTCGACGATTTGGATTCGGCAATCGAGACTTATGAGCTCATGTCAAAAAAGTTTTTCACCCATGCCACCCCAACCCTTTTTAATTCGGGAACTCCGAAACCGCAGATGTCCTCTTGCTTTTTGCTGGCTATGAAAGATGACAGTATTGATGGTATCTATGACACACTGAAAAATACAGCAAAAATCTCACAATCCGCTGGAGGTATAGGCCTGTCTATTCACAATATCAGAGCCACCGGGTCTTACATAGCGGGTACCAACGGCACCTCTAACGGTATCGTCCCGATGTTGCGTGTATTTAACGATACTGCGAGATATGTAGATCAGGGTGGGGGGAAAAGAAAAGGTAGTTTTGCCATTTACGTAGAACCGTGGCATGCCGATATCTTTGAATTCCTGGAATTAAAAAAGAATCACGGAAAAGAAGAAATGCGGGCGCGTGACCTGTTCTACGCCATGTGGATACCGGACCTATTTATGAAGCGTGTGGAAACCGACGGGGAATGGACGCTAATGTGCCCTAACGAATGCCCCGGACTTTTCACTCATCACAGTGAAGAATTCGAAGAATTGTACCTGAAGTATGAGAGTGAAGGGAAAGGAAGAAAAACTATACGTGCAAGGGAATTGTGGGAAAAGATCCTCGAGTCTCAGATAGAGACAGGAACTCCTTACATGCTCTATAAGGATGCGGCCAATCGCAAGAGTAACCAGAAAAACCTGGGGACCATAAGATCATCCAATTTGTGCACTGAGATAATGGAATACACCTCTCCCGACGAGGTGGCGGTTTGTAATCTTGCTTCCATTGCCTTGCCTATGTTTATAAAGAATGGAAGTTTTGATCACAAAGAACTTTTCAAGGTCACAAAACGAGTCACAAAAAATCTCAACAGGGTAATTGATCGCAACTACTACCCCGTTAAAGAGGCCGAAAATTCCAACATGAGACACAGGCCTATTGGATTAGGTGTACAGGGACTTGCAGATGCTTTTATTGCGCTTCGTCTTCCGTTTACCAGTGATGAAGCAAAAAAGTTAAATCAGGATATTTTTGAAACGCTCTATTATGCGGCAGTGACTGCATCCATGGAAGCTGCCAAGGAAGAAGGACCTTATTCAACTTATAAAGGATCACCAATTTCCAAAGGTGAGTTTCAGCACAATCTCTGGGGGATTAAGGATGAAGAATTATCCGGCCGATGGGACTGGGATAAATTGCGAAAAAACGTTAAAAAACACGGAGTTAGAAATTCGCTGCTTGTTGCGCCCATGCCAACTGCATCAACTTCTCAGATTCTAGGAAACAACGAATGTTTTGAACCGTATACTTCAAATATATACACCAGAAGAGTTCTCTCAGGCGAATTTATCGTGGTAAACAAACACCTTCTTGAGGATCTGGTTGAACTGGGCTTGTGGAACGAAAACCTGAAACAGGAACTGATGCGAGCTAATGGTTCAATTCAGCATATTGATAATATTCCTGAAGATATCAAGGAACTTTACAAAACGGTTTGGGAATTGAGCATGAAGGACATCATTGATATGTCCAGGCATCGCGGATACTTCATAGATCAAAGTCAGTCTCTGAACTTATTCATGGAAAATGCGAATTATTCAAAACTGACTTCCATGCATTTTTACGCCTGGAAAAGTGGCCTGAAAACGGGAATGTATTATCTGAGGACCAAAGCAGCAGTAGATGCTATTAAATTCACCCTGGACAATACTAAAAAGAAGGAAGTGCCAATTAGTGTTGCTGCAGAAGCCGAAGTACTGGCTGCTACTCCTGACCCCAAAGCTGCTGAAGCCATTCAAGTGAAGACTTCTCCGGTACAGGGAACAGAAGCCTCAACAGAACCGATGTCACCGGAAGAAATGAAAGCGTTGATCGCACAGGCCAAAGCAGGTGAGGCTGATGATGATTGCCTCATGTGTGGTTCGTGATCGCAGATTTTATTTCAAATCAGACCTCGAATTTTAAGCACTTATGCCTGAGGTATTAGAATAGTGTTTATTAAACTATACCCCGGATATCCTTCTCAATAATGGTTTCTGGGGTATTTTTATTCTGATGTATTGTCCGTCTAAGAATTGTTGATACGAGGCAATATGACTGTTTTGGCAATGAACAGCAGAGCCAAATAAATAAAGAGAAGTAAAAAATAGTGTTCCATAGCACATCGCCCTTCTTTTATATATACGGTGCTAAACGAAGTCACGGATCTTTTCTTATACCCCTTTTCCATAAAAGGAAAAATTAAATCTCAATTACGAAGCCAACCTGAAGGTGATCAAGGCTGTGGATCAACTATTTTATAAGCGTCAATTACCGCTCTTTCCCCAGAAATACCGGCTATAGAATTACCGTGTTCCATGCCCAAAATTCCTTTAAAACCTTTATCGTAAATGAATTTGAAGACATTTTTATAGTTGATTTCTCCGCTATTAGGTTCATTTCTTCCCGGATTATCTCCTATTTGGAAATAGGCAATCTCGTCCCAGCAGGAATCGATATTCGGGATTAAATTACCCTCCTGGATTTGTTGATGATAGATGTCAAAAAGAATTTTACAGGAAGGTGAGTCTACGGCTTTACAGATCTCGTACGCCTGTGGACTTTCCGTAAGGAACAAGCCAGGATGATCTCTAAAATTCAAAGGTTCAAGGACCATGGTAATTCCGTGAGGCTCAAGGATAGCACTCGCTTGCTTTAAAGTTGTGATTACATGAGATGTTTGATAACCCATCCGAAGTCTAAGATCCCTGTGTCCCGGAACGACGGTCATCCATTTGGCGCCAACGCGCTTTGCAACTTCCACGGCATCCCGTATCTGCCCTAAAAACTCTTCCCTGTAGTCTTTATTTCCCGACGCCAGGTTTGGGGAATCCCAATAGATTTTATGAGCTACAAAAACGCCCATTGTCAATCCCCTTTCCTTCATAACGTTGGCTATTTCGTTTTGTACCTGTACCGGACGTTCCATCATTCCATTGTCTTCGAAAGCGGTGAAACCTTCATCTGCCATAAAATGAAGTTGGGCGATGGGATCTTCGCCGGCACTTTCTTGAAACATTCCGATATGGGGGGCATACTTCAGTTGAAAACGGTGAGCTGCGGTGTTTTTGGTGTAGTTCCCAAGGACAGAAAACCCTGTCAGGGACAGGGTTCCGGTGGCTAAAGCCGTATTTTGAATGAATGTTCTTCTTTTCAATCCAATTTAATTAAAGGGACCAATCTTTTCCGCCCGTGAGCTCGTTGAGGTCACCACAACCTATATATTCACCAGGAACAGGGAGATAAACTAAGACATTCTCACCAACATATTCTGAGGTTTTATATCCCCAGATGGTCATATCACGAAGATTTTTAGAAAAGGAATAACGCATAACCTCATCCGGCACTGCTTCATTTTCTCCTTTAGCTGCGGCGGAAGTATTCTTAATCATCAGTTCCTCATTCTCGATAATCTCTTCTTCTGAGATCTGTAAGGTTTTCGCAAAGATGGGTTCCAGGTCTTCTGCAGTGAGCTCCTCAGCTTTTTCCTTTCCTGTCTCACTCAGGGCATTCTGAATAAATTTGTTGAGAGAAAGCTTTGTCATATCTTGCTGAACTTCTTCCATGATCTCATTGGTGAACCGATCAATGAAAACATGTACATTGACTTCTGAAGCCGAAGGAGTATCAGTTTTAGGTAAGATAATATCTACCAGTTTGATGATTACATTGCCTTCTTCCTTGGTGAAAAAATCAGGTGTCCAATCTACAGCCTTCACATCATTACACCCCTGTACGAGGGATAAAAGGGTAGGGGTGGCGATAGAATATCCTAAGGCCAGTCCCATATTTTTTAATGCTATTCTTCTATCCATTACAAGAGTCCTTTTTTAAGTTGTTCTGCCGCGTGATTTGCAGCTCGTGCCGTAAAGGCCATATAGGTTAATGAAGGATTGACACAGGCAGCGGAGGTCATAAATGCCCCATCAGTAACGTACACATTTTTTACTGCATGTACCTGGTTGTATCCGTTGAGCACTGAAGTTTTGGGATCACGTCCCATTCTTGCCGTTCCCATTTCGTGAATTCCAAGGCCTAGAGCCCCAGGCCTGTCAAATGCCTGAACATCCCGCAAGCCTGCTTTAGAGAGCATTTCATAGGCTTGCTCTTTCATGTCTTCGCGCATATTCCATTCATTTTCCTGGAATTCCGCATCGAAGGTTACAGTGGGGAGTCCCCATTGATCCAAATTGTCATAATTCATGGTCATACGGTTATCCTCGTGGGGTAAAACCTCTCCGAAGCCTCCCATTCCAAATGTCCACCCTCCGGGTTTAAGAATGGCTTCTTTCAGGTCTTTACCATGTGAGAGTTCTGAGACCACTTCTTCCCAATTACCTCTGCTGCCACTTCCCTGATAGCCATATCCCCGTTTAAAGGTTTTCATATTCGACTTACCACCGAGATTACGGAATCTGGGGACATAAATACCGTTGGGTTTACGCCCCTTAAAATATTTATCCTCATAGCCGTCAAGTTTCCCTGCGGCTCCAACACCTAAATGGTGGTCCATGATATTTCTTCCTAATTGATCAGAGTCGTTCCCCATGCCATTGGGAAAACGATCAGATCTGGATTGCATTAGAATGGCTGTAGAAGCCATTGACGAAGCACACAGGAAGATCACTTTTGCCTTAAACTCAAAAGTCTCCTTGGTTACCCTGTCTATTACTTTTACCCCGGTCGCTTTTTTAGTATCTGGATCATAAATGACCTCATGAACGATCGAATCGGGCCGTAAAGTCATATTTCCTGTAGCTTCTGCTGCAGGAAGTGTAGAAGAATTACTGCTGAAGTAAGCTCCGAAAGGACAGCCTCTTATACAGCGGTTTCGGTATTGACATTTGCTTCTGCCATCACCTTCAAATTTTTTACTGCTATTGATATGCGCAACCCTACCCGCGGTAATTACCCGGCCGTCGAATTTTTCGGCAACTTTTTCCCTTACGTGTTGTTCTGCACAATTGAGCTCCATCATGGGCTCAAATACACTGTCGGGTAACTGCGGAAGCCCGAGGGCTTCTCCTGAAATACCAACGTAGGTCTCTACCTTGGTGTACCAGGGGGCAATATCTTTGTAGCGAACTGGCCAGTCTACGGCTATGCCTTCTTTTTTATTCGCCTCGAAATCGATATCACTCCATCTGTAACTATGCCGACCCCAAAGCAGGGATCTTCCCCCCACGTGATAGCCACGCATCCAGTCGAAACGCTTGGTTTCATTATAAGGGTGTTCCAGGTCATTGACAAACCAAAAATTGTGGGGAGCCCTAACTGTATATCCTGTTCGTGCCTGTTTAAATTGTTTGGCAACTTCTTCAGGGGATAGTTCTCCGTTATTGGGAAAGTCCCAGGTATCCATGTTGGCGGTGGGGTAATCTTCACGGTGTTTAACCATTCGCCCGCGCTCCAGGACAAGTGTCTTCAATCCGTTCTCACATAATTCCTTAGCGGCCCATCCTCCACTTATTCCTGTCCCAACTACTATGGCATCATAGGAATCCTGTTCTTCATTGTAGTAAAATTTACTCATCTAAATCTATAGTTTGAAAGCTAAATGTATTAAATATAAAATTAATTTTCTACATTTAAACGGCCTTATTACTGAGGATTCCGTGTTAAAAACAGGAATAGTCAGCAATAATATTATTTATCTCAATACTACCTTGCACAGGCCATATATTAACAAGAGAATGAGATCCAAAGGTTTTACCATTTGTAATTTTCTTTTAACCCAACAGATAAACAGAGATGAAAAGGAGGAGATTTGTCAGAAATACAGCGGCTGCAGGCTTAGGACTGGCGGTTGTAGGAATGTACGGTTGTAAACAAGCCAAGAAGGAAGCATCGGGAGTAATGGAAGAGATCGAGGAATTGAGCGAACCTTTCTTTAAGCTTTCACTGGCACAATGGTCTGTACACAGAATGATCTGGAACGGAGAGATGGATCCCTATGATTTTGCGGCCAAGGCAAAAGAATGGGGCTTCTCAGGGCTGGAATACGTAAGTCAGTTATATGACAAGGAACTCAGTGAATCAGATTACAGCGCTGAAGCAATGGCCGCCTTTGTTGCCCGATGCAATTCGGAAGCAGAGAAACATGGTCTTGAAAATGTCCTCATTATGATTGACAGGCAGGGTGACCTTGCTACTACCGATAAAGCAGAGAGAATGTCAGCCGTGGAGAATCACCACAAATGGGTAGATGCAGCCCAAGCAATGGGATGTCATGCCATTAGGGTAAATCTGTCTGGCAGCACCGAGCCCGATACATGGGTAGCGAATTCTGTTGACGGACTTACCCGGTTAGCGACTTATGCCAAGGATAAGAACATTAATATACTGGTAGAGAATCACGGAGGATTGTCCTCAAATGCGGCTATGCTCGCTGAGGTCATGACAAAAGTAAATATGGACAATTGTGGGACACTTCCCGATTTTGGTAATTTCTGTATTCGTAGAAATGATCCTGCAGATTATAGAAGTGGTTGTGCGGAAATGTACGACCTCTACAAAGGAGTGGAAGAATTGATGCCTTTTGCCAAGGCCGTAAGTGCAAAATCACACAATTTTGATGAAGACGGAAACGAAACTGAAATAGACTACACTATAATGCTGCAGATTGTCAAGGATGCCGGCTATACAGGCTATATTGGTGTAGAATATGAAGGGAACGAACTGGAGGAAACTAAAGGGATAATGGCTACCAAAGAATTGATGCTGAAATCAGCATCAGAATTGACATAATACCGAGACATACTTATGGAAGAATTCTTTAATGAGCTCTTTGATTACAACTTTTTCAGTAATAAGCAACTAATCGAAGCCTGTCGTAATTTGGAGGAAGTGCCCAAAGAAAGTATCAGGCTTTTCAGCCATATTCTCAATGCACATCAGATATGGAATGCGAGGATTATTGGAGCTCAACCGGATTTTGGAGTTTGGGATGAACATCCCCTTGAATCATGGGAAGATATCCACTACGAAAATCAGCGCAACACCTTTGAGATCATCACGAATTCTGATGATTATGAAGCGCGGATTGATTATCAAAATTCCGAAGGCCGCTTATTTACCAATACGATACAAGACATGCTCTTTCATATTATCAATCACTCAACCCATCATCGAGCACAGATTTTGGCTAATTTCAGGGCTAAAGGTCTCGAGCCGGTTTCCCTCGACTACGTATTTTACAAACGATAATCATTTAAACCAAACCGAATGAACACCAAAATCAAAATACAATTGTCCTTTATGATGTTCCTGGAATTTTTTATCTGGGGTGGGTGGTTTGTTACCCTGGGCACCTTTTTGGGAGACAACTTAAAAGCGAGTGGGGGAGAGATTGCCATGGCATTCTCTACGCAATCCTGGGGAGCTATCATTGCACCCTTTATCATAGGTCTTATTGCAGATCGGTATTTCAATGCGGAGCGAATTCTCGGTGTCTTACACCTCTTAGGGGCCCTTTTAATGTACCAGATGTACAGTGCAGATGATTTTGCGATATTTTATCCTTACGTATTGGGATATATGATCATCTATATGCCTACCCTGGCCTTGGTTAATTCAATTTCCTTCAATCAGATGAAGGATCCGGCTAAAGAGTTTGCTTTTGTAAGAGTTTTTGGAACTATAGGATGGATAGTGGCAGGCCTGATTATCAGTTATGTCTTCCTTTGGGATTCTGCTGAGGCCAGAGCTGATGGGTTGCTTAAAAACACCTTTTTAATGGTAGCAATTGCTTCTGCTGTACTGGGGTTGTTTAGTTTTAGCTTACCGAAAACTCCTCCTACGGCAATTAAAGATGGCAATGTTAATATTTCTACCATCCTCGGGCTTGATGCTCTTAAACTATTAAAAGATCGAAATTTCCTGATCTTTTTCATCTCCTCAGTATTGATCTGTATCCCTCTGGCATTTTACTACCAAAATGCGAATCCGTTCCTGGCCGAAATAGGGATGGAAAACCCTACGGGAAAAATGACTTTAGGACAGGCATCAGAGGTATTGTTTATGTTGCTGCTTCCCTTCTTTTTTAAGCGATTTGGATTTAAGATGACCATTATCGCAGGGATGCTGGCATGGACCATTCGTTATTTACTCTTTGCCTACGGCAACGCAGGTGACCTCGCATTTATGCTTATCATTGGGATCGCACTACACGGTATATGCTATGATTTCTTCTTTGTATCGGGCCAGATCTATACGGATTCAAAGGCAGGAGAGAAATTTAAAAGTGCAGCACAAGGGTTGATTACCCTGGCAACATACGGCTTCGGTATGCTTATCGGTTTTTGGGTAGCGGGTAAGATATCCGACATGTATCTGGTTTCCGATAACGTTCATGACTGGACCAATATCTGGACCTTCCCGGCCATTTTCGCCTTTGTGGTCATGGCCCTTTTTGCTATATTTTTCAAAAATGAAGTTATTGAATACAAAAAATAGAAACTGAAATGCCGAAGAAAATAAGATTAGGAATATTAGGAGGAGGTGGAGATTCACTGATCGGGGTACTGCACAGGGTCGCTTCCTTTATCAATGACAACTACTCAATAACCGGGGCAGTTTTCAATGCCAATTATGAAGATAATTTGTCCTTTGCCAAAGAAATAGACGTGCCTACAGATCGTATCTATAAGGATTTTGATACGCTTGTAGAGGAGGAAATGAAACTTCCAAAGGAGGAACGAATTCAGGTTTGTGCCATCCTTACCCCCAATTTTCTGCACTTTCCCATGGCAAAAAAATTGCTGGATAACGGATTTCACGTGATCTGTGAAAAGCCTATGACCACCACATATGAGGAAGCTAAAATCCTGAGGGATGCTCATAAGAAAGCGGGGACCGTGTTTGCAGTAACGCATACGTATACCGGCTATCCAATGGTAAGGCAGATCAGGGAAATGATCAAGGCCGGTGAGTTGGGAAAAATACACAAAGTAGATGCCAGATATTACCAGGGTTGGATCAACCCCATCATCCACGATAAGGCAAAACGATCTACTGTATGGCGGCTCGATCCTAAGAAAGCAGGGATAAGCTCATGTATGGGCGACATTGGTGTGCATGCCTTCAACCTTGTAGAATACACCACGGGATTAAAGATCAAGTCATTACTTTGCGACTTTAACTACCTCTATAGTGACAATCAAATGGATGTTGATGGTACGGCCCTTATCAGGATAGGAGAACATGTTAAAGGGGTTATTAGGGCAAGTCAGGTTGCGACAGGTGAAGAAAATGGTTTGGCCATCAGGATCTACGGGGACAAATTCGGTTTGTTGTGGGAGCAGGAAAATCCCAATTTCCTGTACAAGATCAGCGATACAGAACCCATGGAAGTTTATAAACCAGGACATGCCTATAACAGTGCGTTATCTCTGGACGGTACAAAACTACCGCCAGGACATCCGGAAGGGATCTTCGATTCTATGGCGAACATATACCTGGGGGTTGCAAAAGCCATCCGGGGTATTGATTACAACGACGGAGAGTTCCCAACGATGACCGATGGGGTTCGCGGCTTGAATTTTATCGAAGCTACCGTTGAGTCACACAAAGGAGGAAATGTATGGGTTGAGCTGGACGATTAATCATTTTTTCTTTCTTTCGAATACTTTTTCAAAGATCTCGCAGACTACTATCATACTCTCCCGCGGAACCCTGCCAAAAGGCTCCAATTCCCGGGTATAATAATCCCAATGTGTTTTTTTCCAATAGTCGAGCGACTTGTCTCCTTCACCTTCAAGTTTGGCATAGGACTCCCTAATACTGAAAAAAGGTTTAAGCTTAACTGCAACGGTCCTCACGATACAACGCGCATTTCCGTCCCAGTCTGTGATAATGGTAAAATCTCCAATTTTAGGCAGTGGTTCTTTTCGGTATTGCAGGCCTAAGAGGGAGTGAGAAGTTGCTCGTTTAACTCCTTTCAACACTAATTTTAAACAGGTATTGGCATCTTTTTCATTATCACAAAAATGCGTTACCACAGGCTCTTCGGCAAATGCGTATTCAAGGTGCTGGTCTAAAAAGTCGCCCCAGAGATTTCTTGCAGATGCATTTTCCATAATTATGTAGGTTAAGAGAACACTCCTTTGTTAAATTCCTCAACGGCGTGATGGGCCGCCCTTGCTGTAAATGCCATATAGGTTAGGGACGGGTTAACACAACTCGCAGAGGTCATAAAAGCTCCATCTGTAATATAGATATTGGGAACCGCATGGACCTGATTGTGCTTATTCACCACAGAAGTACGTGGATTCCATCCCATCCTGGCTCCACCCATTTCATGAATCCCTAGTCCCGGTCCTGTCTCATTCTCATAAGGCTGAATATTTTTAAACCCTGCAGCTTCGAACATCAGCACGATTTGTCTGATAATGTCTTCCCGCATTTTGTATTCATTGTCTTTAAATTCAACATCAAAATCGAGCTGAGGAAGACCCCATTGATCTTTCTCGGTCGCGCTTAGGGTTACCCTGTTTTCGTGATAGGGCAGCATCTCCCCAAAACCGGAAACTCCAATTTGCCAGGGTCCCGGTTTAAGGATATTTTCCTTGAGCTCCTTTCCGTATTGCATCTCAGCCACTGAAACTTGCCAGTCGGTTCGGCTGGCTCCCCCCTGATACCCAAAACCACGCAGGTAATCCCTTTGCCTCGACTTCTCATTGACATTGACAAAGCGGGGAATATAAAAGCCGTTAGGCCTTCTTCCTTTGTAAAATTTATCCAGATATCCATCAACCGACGCTGTAGCGCCTAGTTGGTAATGGTGATCCATTATATTGCGTCCTACCTGGTCGTGGTCATTTCCAATACCGTTGGGAAACCTTTCAGACTTGGATTGTAACAGAATACCAACACTGGCCATTGCAGAGGCACACAAAAAGATCACCTTAGCTTTAAACTCTAATTTTTCATGAGTTTCTGCATCGACAATTCGCACCCCTGTCGCTTTTTTACTTTGGTCGTCATAGATGATTTCATAAACGATAGAATTTGTCCTGAGGGTCATATTACCGGTTCTCTCAGCAGCAGGGAGGGTAGTTGAATTACTGCTGAAATATCCCCCGAAAGGACATCCTCTCGAGCAACGGTTGCGATACTGACAGGGATTTCTGCCTTCATGGTTTGATTCCTTATCTGTAATATGGGCCACCCTACCTATGGTCAGGACTCTGTTGTCATCGAATTTTTCACCCATGGCCTTTTTGAGGTCTTCCTCGGGACAAGTGAGGTCCATCGGGGGTTGAAATTGACCATCCGGCAGATGATCTAAACCAAGAGCTTCTCCGCTTACACCAATATAAGTTTCAACCTTGTCATACCATGGGCTGATATCCGCATAGCGTACCGGCCAGTCTACAGCTATGCCTTCCTTTAGATTTGCTTCAAAATCAAGATCACTCCAGCGATAACTCTGGCGCCCCCAGGTAAGGGAACGACCTCCCAGGTGATAGCCCCTGATCCAATCGAATCGTTTGGTTTCCTGATAGGGGTGTTCCAGGTCATTGACAAAAAAGTGTTTGTTGTCTTCCTTGGGTGCCCATCCTAACCGGAATTGTTTGGGATACTTTTTTTTCTCTTCCCTGGAGAGTACGTTGTTGTTGGGCAAGTCCCAGGTATCCATATTCGAAGTAGGATAGTCCTTAATATGCTCCACCATTCTGCCTCTTTCGAGTACAAGGGTTTTTAAACCACCTTCACAAAGTTCTTTGGCAGCCCATCCCCCGGTAATCCCGGTTCCTACCACTATGGCGTCAAATTGATTTTGCAGAATGTCAGTTGTATTACCCATTTATTTCTGAGGTATTTCCTATATTTAGAATATATGCCCTAAAGGGGCTCATCCATAGTTTTATCTAATAAATATAGGACTAAAATCTGAGAGGGACTAAACCCATTTTCAAACCTCAAATAAAATTCAAACGATGAAAACGATAAAAGGACCCGCGGTTTTCCTTGCCCAGTTCGTAGACAATAAAGCACCTTTCAATTCACTTGAGGGGATGTGTAAATGGGCTGCAGACCTGGGTTATAAAGGGATACAAATTCCAACCTGGGAAAGCTTTTTAATTGATCTCGACAAGGCGGCTGAAAGTCAGGACTATTGTGACGAACTCAAGGGAACTATAAATTCTTACGGCCTGGAGATCACCGAGCTTTCCACTCATCTACAAGGTCAACTCGTTGCCGTACATCCGGCCTATGACCTGATGTTTGACAATTTCGCGCCTGATAAGGTAAAGAACAATCCCAAAGCCCGAACTGAATGGGCAGTGGATGTTGTTAAAAAAGCTGCTACAGCAAGCAGGCGGCTAGGGATTAAGGCGCATGCAACATTCTCAGGCGCCCTCTTGTGGCATACCTGGCATCCATGGCCGCAACGGCCAAAGGGACTTGTTGAACTGGGCTTTGAGGAACTGGCAAAGCGCTGGCTGCCCATTCTGGATCATTTTGAAGAAGAGGGGGTAGATGTATGCTATGAGATTCATCCGGGAGAAGACCTGCACGACGGAGATACTTTTGAACGCTTTCTGAAAGCAACAGGGAATCACAAAAGGGTAAATATCCTTTATGACCCCAGCCATTTTGTATTGCAGCAATTAGACTATATCACCTATATAGACCATTACCATGAATTTATCCGGTCGTTCCATGTAAAAGATTCAGAGTTTAATCCTACCGGGAAAAAAGGAGCCTTTGGAGGCTATAACGACTGGGGGGACAGGGCAGGACGATACCGATCTCTGGGAGATGGACAAATCGATTTTAAAACTATCTTTTCTAAACTTACCCAATACGGCTGTGATGTCTGGGCTGTGATGGAATGGGAGTGCTGTATCAAGAGCCCGGAACAAGGTGCGAGAGAAGGAGCAGTCTTTATTCAGGATCATATAATCGAGGCAACGCAAAAGACCTTTGATGATTTCGCAGGAGGTGAGACAGACAAGGCTATGCTCCGAAAAATATTAGGAATTTAAAATTCAGAATGATGAAGATACAAGGCGCTTTCCTGATTATTTGCTTTCTCACATTTGGCGGGTGTAAAGAAAAAGCAAAGATGGATGAACAAAGTACTATAAAAAATATGGAGTTGGCAGACAATGAGATCAGCGGAGAAGGTGAATGGGAAATTTTGTTTGACGGGACTTCCTTTGATAATTGGAAAGCATACCTTGATGATGAAATGGCAGCGAACTGGGAGATAGAAGAAGGAGCTATGGTTTTTTATCCCCCCTCTGATCGTCCGAAAGGAGAAAGCTATAACATCGTTACAAGGGAAGCCTATAACAGCTTTGTTTTATCGCTGGAATGGAGAGTCGCGGAAGGAGCAAATAGTGGGATTTTCTGGGGAATAAAAGAAGATTCAGTCTATAGGCAACCTTATGAAACGGGTCCTGAGATTCAGGTTTTGGATAATCAAAGGCATCCGGATGCTAAAAACGGCAATACACATCAGGCAGGCGCATTGTATGATATGGTTGCTCCGGCAGAGGACGTGACTAAACCGGCAGGGGAGTGGAACAGCTGTGAGATCACTGTAAATTATAAAGAACAAAAAGGAAAAGTAATTCTCAACGGAGTTGAAATTGTAGCTTTTCCATTAGATAATTCTCAATGGGAAGCCTTGGTGTCTGATTCTAAATTTGCTGATTGGTCCGGTTTTGGAAAATACGCTACCGGAAAGATTGGATTGCAGGATCACGGGGACGTTGTTGCTTTTAAAAATATCAAGATAAAAAGGTTATAAGATGAGATCATATGGAATGATAATTCTGGCATTAATAGCCGGTATTTCTTGCAAAAACGTTGCTTCAGAAGACCGTAACGACGAGAATGAGGTTAAAGCAGAAGGCATCGTTTACGAGGAATACAGTGGGGAGGAACCCACTACTCCTGAAGAAACCGAGTTGTACCAACCTGTACCCCCAAAGGTTGATCCCTTTGAAAATAACGGGGTTCCCAGTGACGCTGAAGTACTGTTTAACGGCAGCTCATTTGATCAATGGATGATGGTCAGAGACAGTTCTGAAGTCGTTTGGCATCTTAATGAGGACGGCAGCATGACGGTAAAGGATAAGACCGGAGATATCAGGACGAAGAAGAATTTTGGGGATGTTCAATTGCACCTCGAATGGCGATCTCCCGCCGAGGTTGAACGCGATGGCCAAAACAGGGCAAATAGCGGGGTTTTTCTGCAGGGTCTTTACGAAGTACAAATCCTTGATAATAACGATAATGATACCTATGTGAATGGGCAGGTAGCATCCATCTATAAGCAACATATTCCCCTCGCGATGGCCTCTGTTCCCAGCGGAGAGTGGAACAGCTACGACATTATTTACCGCGCGCCAGAATTCAATGAGAAAGGGTTGAAAGTGAAGTCGGCTACCATTACCGTACTGCACAATGGAGTCCTGGTACAGGATCATGTAGAAATAAAGGGAACCACACCCTATATCGGATGGCCAAAAAATGTTGCTCATGGCAAAGGCCCCATCAAATTGCAGGACCATGGTGATAATAGCCGGGTGAGTTTCCGGAATATCTGGGTCAGGGAATTGCAGGAATAGAGAAATAAGCTCTTAAACGGGCGTTGGAAATTAATTACCTTAGCCGAAATATTTAGAATATGATCCAATCCATGACGGGATTTGGGAAGCATGTTTTGCAGCTACCCACCAAAAAGATCACAGTTGAGCTGAAATCGCTCAATAGCAAATCTCTCGACTTAAATGCGAGGATGCCTCAAGCATACAGGGAAAAAGAACTGGCATTGAGAAAACTGATTGCCACGGAACTTGGCAGGGGCAAGATAGATTTCAATCTTTTTGTAGAAATCACCGGAGATGAAACCTCTACCGAGATCAATGCAGCCGTCCTAAAACAATACATCAAGCAGCTCAAGGCAGTAGCCGATGGAGATGACCTCCGGCTGATGGAGATGGCCCTGCGTTTACCCGATACTTTAAAGACCGAACGTGATGATATTGATCCCGGGGAATATAAAGCGATTGTAGATGCATTGAAGAATGCGCTTAAGGAGATTCAGAAGTTTCGCTCAGAGGAAGGGCGTATTCTTGAGAGTGACTTCAGCATGCGATTAAAGAACTTGCACCAGTTGTTAAATGAGGTGAAAGGGCTGGATGAGGAGCGGCTTAAAGCAATTCGTGACCGACTGGAAAAAGCGGTTACGGATATAAAAGCTGAGGTTGACGGGAACAGGTTTGAACAGGAATTGATCTACTACCTCGAAAAATTGGATATCACAGAAGAAAAAGTTAGGCTTGAGAATCATCTCAATTATTTGAGGAGACCATGTCTTCTGATACTTCAAATGGCAAAAAGCTGGGATTTATCAGTCAGGAGATAGGAAGGGAAATCAACACTATAGGTTCTAAAGCCAACTATGCACCTATGCAGCAGATCGTAGTGCAGATGAAGGATGAGCTGGAAAAGATTAAGGAACAAATGCTCAATGTCTTATGAGTGGTGGAGGTAAGCTGATCATCTTTTCTGCCCCTTCCGGCAGTGGAAAAACAACCATTGTGAGACACTTGCTCGCACAGCCGGAATTGAACCTGGCATTTTCTGTTTCTGCGACTTCCAGGCCTAGAAGAGGAAAGGAAAAACAAGGTGAACATTACTATTTTATGACCCTTTCGGAATTTAAAAAGCATATTAAAAACGAAGATTTCTGGAATGGGAAGAAGTTTACCGGGATAATTTCTACGGCACTTTAAAGAGTGAAGTGGAGCGATTATGGGGAGAAGGCAAGAATGTCATTTTTGATATCGATGTGGCAGGTGGACTTAGGATAAAGAAGAAATATCCTGAGGTAACCCTTGCAGTTTTTGTAAAACCTCCCAGTGTAGACGAACTTAAGATCAGACTTAAAAAGCGAAGTACGGAGTCAGACGAGAAGATCAATATGAGAATTGCTAAAGCCTCGGTAGAGTTGGCCACAGCCCCACAGTTTGACAGGATCATAAAGAACTACGATCTTGATATCGCCCTCAATGAGGCCCATAGAATGGTCGCGGAATATTTGGGTGTTGAACCCTCGATTGAAAAGGAGGAACCGAAATCGTAAGGAATAAGTGCTATGAAGAAAGTCGGACTCTATTTTGGCACTTTTAACCCCATCCATATAGGTCATTTAGTGATCGCAAATCACATGGTGGAGTTTTCGGATCTGGAGGAGATTTGGTTTGTAATTACCCTCAGAGTCCTTTTAAAATTAAGCAAAGCCTGCTGGAGATCACCACCGGTATCAGATGGTACAGGAGGCGGTCATGGAATATCCCAAGTTAAAGACAAGTACGATAGAATTTGACTTACCACAACCTAATTACACCATCAATACGCTGCTTCATCTCAGGGAAAAATTCGGTGAAGAATACAGCTTCTCCTGCTTTTAGGAGAAGATAATCTGAAGAGCTTTCACAAGTGGAAAAATTTCGAAGTGATCCTGGAAAATCACCATCTTTATGTCTATCCCAGAATTTCCGGAGGCGCTATTCCGGTTCAATTTAAAAAACATCCAAAGATCCATAAAGTAGACGCACCGGTGATGGAGATCTCTTCCACCTTTATCAGAAAAAACCACAAAATGGGGAAAATGTCAGGCCCTTTTGCCTGAAGCGGTTTGGCGGTATATGGACGAGATGAATTTCTACCGTTAGAAACTGAAAGCATTTGAAAAATAAAGTGCTGCCCTTGCAGACAGCACTTTGTATTCCTTGAAATAATGTTTACTAAATAAAGCTAAGGCAACAGAGGTGAATTTACAGGAATGTACCAGTATCGTCTACTTTAACTCTCATTTTTTTGTCTCCATTGACAAGTAGCAATTTATAGACTTTATTAGCACCTTTTTGTTCGCTGTAAGTTACGCGATAAACGTCTTTGGATACTTTCCAATTGGGGAACCTTTCCAATAATGCAGTTTTAACTCCAATAGGGAGTGATACATCTTTAAATTTTTCGATAGTTCGAATAACCTTTCCGTTAGCATCATATTCAGCAACTATTTTCCATCGGGAATGTAGAAAGAAACCGTATAGAATTCGAAATCTTCCCGATAGAATTCAGCTTCAGTTACATCGTAAGAGGCAACCATTCGTTCCAGCATTTTAACAGGAACAGCTGCGGATCTTGAATCGGCTGCATTCAAATATTTGAAGTTCATTGGTCTTATGACCACTTCGGAGAGCTCTTCAACCTTTACATCCTGGGTAAAGACTGGGATGGTTAATCCAAGAGCTAGTAAACCAAGGATTATTTTTTCATGGCATTAATGATTTAAATGTTAAAATGCCCTATTTAGTCCTCAAGGAGAATAAAGGTAGTGGGAGAAAAAACAACTTCCTATGATATTTATCATTATGCCGATAGATATATAGGATAAATAATTTAATCTGTTTCTGTGGTGGCACGGGTTAGGATATCTGTACCAGTAATCGATTTTCCTTATTTGTATACCAGCTTCTATACTTGGAATCTTCATTCCTCCAACTTCTTCTATATCATTCAGCAGAATGTACTCTCCGTCATTTTTGTCTTCCTCATGAAAGAACTGATACGCCTCCAGAGCATAGGTTTCCGTATCAAATAGAAATACCAGGTGTCCTCTCCAATGTTTTCTTCATAGGTAACTCTTAGGACCAGATACTCCTTTCCCTGAAGAGATTTTTTAATCGCAGTGGGATCCAGGATGGTACCCTTATCTTTTAATTTCATCGGAGACCATATAAGTAAGTGTAGTAATTTTCATCATCTCCGTGGGCCCGCATTTTTTTTGGTTATCAGTGGAATCATCGGCTTTAATTTCTTGGCCATTTACAACCAGGCTGCAAGATCCTTTATCAATTACTTCTTCCGTTGTGGTATCATCTTTTCTCACTACCAATTTAAAATAGTCGGCCGGAAAATTCAGCGTAACCTCGCTTATTCGATCGCTATTATTGGGTGTTTCCATGGTGATAAAAAGGTGCCATGAAAATCGGACCAGGAGTTATGGGGGTCATGGTAAGCTATAGCTCTTGACAGCAATTCTTGGCCTTTGATCTCTTGAGCCAATAAGCCTGAGTGTAAAAAAAGAGGAACAAAATAGAGGGAGCAGAACAATTCGTATCATTATATGAAGAGATTAAGAAACCTGAAGTTCTAAAAATTATTCTAAATTGAAGGTATAAATTCATTTATAGCTTTTCTTATTTATGGAATTT
Organism: Muriicola soli; assembly: GCF_004139715.1. GTDB lineage: Bacteria > Bacteroidota > Bacteroidia > Flavobacteriales > Flavobacteriaceae > Muriicola > Muriicola soli. Next base: position 3,067,034 of record NZ_CP035544.1, read on the forward strand.
GGTCTTGTTCAAACACTACAACTTTTAGGTTCCTTGGACTTTTCCTTTTGGGATGAAAGTAAATGAGTGATGCACTATTACTGCTTGCCGGGAATAAAATGCGCAACATCCTGGCAACCATGACTTCTAATCGATTTCTGGGGATCACAACAGGGTTCTTAATTACTTCCGTTATACAATCTTCCTCTGCAACCACTTTAATGGTGGTTAGCTTTTCCAATGCCTCTCTCCTAACGCTGGCTGAATCGATCAGTGTCATTATGGGGGCCAATATAGGACTACGATAACGGCCTGGCTCATCACATTCTCGGGGTTTAAGTTAGTATGAGTGCCATTGCACTTCCCCTGGTTGGTTTTGGTTCCTCTTTATGTTCTCTAAAAAGGAAAAACTAAAGAATTGGGGGAGGGTTTATATTGGTGGTTTGCAGTTCTTTTTATCGGCCTGCAGTTTTTAAAGGAA